>NZ_JBCOCI010000179.1:0-1752 GCF_040929485.1 Phocaeicola sp. RTP21198st1_B8_RTP21198_201120
CGCTGGCTCCGTCACGATACATGGCACGCTGTATACGCAATTCTACAGGTGCATAGACCATTATTACCGCATCTACCGTATCCTGAAAACCAGCCTCATACAAAATAGCCGATTCCATACCCACTATCTCACACTTTTCCTGACGTTCCACCCATACGGTAAAATCTTTCCGTACCCGGGGATGGATAATGGAATTGATTTGGAGCACATGCGCCGGATCGGAAAACAGATAGGAAGCCAACAACGGCTTGTTTAACAGACCATCCTTATAAACATCCTCACCTAACAAAGCGATCAGTTCCCCACGAATTCCGGCATCAGAAGCAGTGAGACGTTTCGCTTCATTATCCGCATTATACACAGGGATATGCATATTCTCCAACAAATGGGAAATGTATGATTTTCCACTGCCGATGCCACCGGTAACCGCTATCTTAATCATTGAATTTAATTCGTTGTTCTATCAAATAATCCACCTCTTTGGGATTCAAACGAACATGGTTCACATATCGGGGGATGGATTTGAGATTGACCGGACACTTCTCCCCCTTATTGTTCAACAAAGACTCATAAGTCACCCCGATAAAGAAATCCTCGGAAGTGATGGACTTGAAATGACTCAGACCTACCTGAAAAGTCACCTGAACCTTGGAAGGAAAAGTACGAAGTACCTTGTCGGGCGGAAAATTGATGCCACGTATAGGCACCTCCACACTTTTCTCAGCGTAGATATCTACCAATAAAGTCACATCATCAAAAGAGGGAATAAATTTCGCTCCGCGTACATCGGCCAGATTCACCCTACGACGAATGGTATCTGCCACATCTTCAAAATTCAATGCCTGTGTATAAGCAGCCGTGATGGTATCCAAAATCTCCTGAGGAGCATAAACCATCACTGAATCCGGCGAGTAAATGATATCCGAGATATAATACTGGCGGTCTAAAGCCACCTTGCCTTGTAACTTCACGGGCACCTTCTTTGCCTTCCCTTTCGTATAAATAAACTCCACAGTATCCGGCCGTATGGTCAGCAATTTGGTTGTCTGATTCAACTGGACCGAAATCTTTTTCATTAAAGCTGAAACCGGAATCCGGACACGGCTCCCTTTATCCTCATAGTCCTTGAAGTCCACAACAATGGGATAAAATGTCTGCCCCAGCATATAGTTAGCCAATACAGTCCCCCTGTCTTTCACGCCAATACGCAGTTCATCAGGAAGTTCGGAGGTCAACACCACATCACTAGGTACATTCTTCAACCGTAACGGAATGGAAAATTCCGTTTCATAGTCATCATTTAACACCTGAAGCAACCAAAAGCAGAAAGATACAAATACAAAAAACAAGAAAATCAGGAACTCCCTGCTATTACGGCTAAGCAGGAAGCTTCTGATTCTCTCTAAAGTCTTTAAATAGTAAATACGTATGTTCCTTTTGTCGAACATGTTATCATGTCATTTACTTTGCCTGTTGTTGGTTGGATGCAGCATTAGCGAAGATAGAATTTCTATCAATTTTAATCTTAACGCCTGATGCAATTTCCAAAACAACTGTATTATCTTCTATTTCTTTTATCTTTCCGTATATACCACCTGCAGTAATCACTTCTTGACCCACTTCCAGATTCTTGCGGAAATTAGCAATCTCTTTCTGTTTTTTATTCTGAGGACGAATCATGAAGAAATACATAATAGCGAAAATGGCTACCATCATAATCAGGAAAGAGTAATCTCCTCCACCCCCTGCCTG
>NZ_JBCOCI010000179.1:1762-2863 GCF_040929485.1 Phocaeicola sp. RTP21198st1_B8_RTP21198_201120
ACTTTCTATGTTTTTTAGTTTATAATGCTGTTATTCTTCAATAACAAACAAAGATATTAATTTTTTGTTAGCTTATTCTCTTTTTTCAATGAATTAACGATTCCGTCCAAAGTTCCGTTAATAAAGCCACCGCTTTTCGGGGTGCTGTACAGTTTGGCTATTTCTACGTACTCATTCAGTGATACGCTGACCGGAATATTGGGAAAACTCAGAATTTCAGCCAAAGCGATCTGCATAATGACCACATCCATGAAAGCCACACGGTCTAAATCCCAGTTCTTTGTATTTTCGCTAATCAGATGACGATAATAATCGGCATTCAAGATAGTACGACGGAACAAACGGCGTGCGAAGTCTTGATCCTCCTCATCTTTAAATTCCGGCAACAATTCCTGTTTTGCACCATTCTTCTCATCGAAACGCTTGATGGTCTTCAACACAAAGGTATCCACTATTTCCTTATCATCATTCCAATACAAACTTTGGTCCTCCAAAACCTGATCTAGTTCGATATTATTAAAAATAATATTTTTATATAGCTTGCGCCACAATTCACGGTCTTCCTCATACGAAGAAGTCTCACTGGCCATATATTCCTTATATATATCGCTTTCTAAGATTTTATCACAT
The DNA here is from genome assembly GCF_040929485.1 of Phocaeicola sp. RTP21198st1_B8_RTP21198_201120. Taxonomy (NCBI): domain Bacteria; kingdom Pseudomonadati; phylum Bacteroidota; class Bacteroidia; order Bacteroidales; family Bacteroidaceae; genus Phocaeicola; species Phocaeicola sp. RTP21198st1_B8_RTP21198_201120. Next base: position 2,393 of record NZ_JBCOCI010000179.1, read on the forward strand.
AAAGTCTTTACGAAATCAGCTTCATTCTCCCAAGTTTTCTTCTGATTGTTCGAAAACTCCAGCAGTTGTTTGTTTACCTCCAACTGTGCAATAAAGCGGTTTTCTACAAATTTAGTGTTGGGAAACAATTCTTCCTTAGTAGGAACCAGTTTGTTTTTCGCAGCATTCAGTCGTTTGTTAGCCTGTTTAGTTACCTCTACCATTAAAAGCAGCAGATAGTTGTATAAGTCATACGCTTTAGAAAGGCTGAAAAATAACTCTTTTTCCGCTGTATCCAAGTTTTTGCCTCCGTTCTGATAATAAGCATAGACTATCTGAACTATCTTAAGACGAATAAGAACTCTATTTATCATAATTCACATAAAATTATTAAGGAGTTGCAAAAGTAGGTATTTTCATTGATTTTACATAACATAATTACATTTTTTAATGTAAAATTTACATAGAGCTATCTAAATCGCTTTTTTCATC
>NZ_JBCOCI010000180.1:0-2909 GCF_040929485.1 Phocaeicola sp. RTP21198st1_B8_RTP21198_201120
GCAGAAACAGCTGTCGCACATGCCACCATCCCGGACGGGTGGTGGTTCCTGCTTCCGGGTGTCGTTTCCGTACTTCTCCGTCTTTCTTTCAAAGGAGGGGCAGAAAGCGGAAAGGACGGAAAAGCCCTGCTCTCCCTTCACGCCACGGACGGGACAATTATCAGATATTATTACTGGTTCTCCAATTTCCTTGTCTATGGAGGAGCCGGTTCCGGCAAGACCAAATCCATAGGCAAACCGCTGATGGAACAGTACATCAGGTCAGGATTCGCCGGTTTCATCTATGACTTCAAGGATTTTGACTATACCCGGACTGCATACAACCTGATCAGGAAACACGGATACCCCCATGAGTTCTATTATGTAAATTTCACGGACATGAACCGGACTTACCGCTTCAATCCGCTGGACAGGAGGAATATAAAGGACAGGACGATGCTCATGCAGCTGATGGAGGACGTACTGGGCGCGTTGATGCCGCCCACATCCAAACAGGACGAATGGTATACGGGCGCGCTTGGCATCCTGAACGGCGTGGCGTACAGGCTTTGGGACGAGTTCCCGGAATGCTGCACGCTGCCGCATATCGTCAACTTCGTGATGAAGGCCGATACGGGACAGCTTCAGGAATTTCTGAAGCTGAACGATATCAGCGCCATGATGGCGGGGGCATACCTCAAGGCGGAAGGCAGTGAGAAAACACAGGCCTCCTATGTGTCCACCCTCAGCAACTATGTGGCGAAGCTGGCCACCAATGAGAACATATGCTATGTGCTGACAGGGAATGACTTCGACTTCAATCTGATTGATCCTGAGCATCCGAAACTTTTTGCAATCAGCAACAACTATGCGACGGAGTCGGTGATATCCCCCGTCATCGCCATGGTAATGAGTATCGCCTCGCGCTCGTTCTCCATGGAGAACAGAGTCCCCTTTGTATTTATCCTGGACGAGATGACCACCTTCAAGGTGCGTGACTTCGAGAAGCTGCCTTCCGTCCTGCGCGAGTACGGGGCGGCGTTCCTGCTGCTCACCCAGTCCGGAGCCAAGCTGGAAAAACTGTACAGTAAACTGGACAGGTCGTCCATCGAGGCGAATTTCGGGAATATCTTCCTGGGCCGCACACAGGATGTGGAGGCATTGAAATATTACCCTCTCTTTTTCGGGAAATACGAGAAGGAGAAGAAGTCTACCAGCTCCGGCAGCAGCGGTGGCGGCCGCAATTCCAGCGTGACCATCAGCACACAGAAGGAAGAGATATATGAATCAAAGGACTTCGCTTCACTGGAACCGGGGGAATTTATCGGAATGGGAAACCGTTCCAATATCAAAGGGCATTTCAGGAAGAAGTTCAGGCTGTTCGAACTGGAGGAGGAACCGCTTCCGGTAGTTGCGTTCAGGACGGAGAAAGAAATATCTGACAATTATACCAGAATACTGAAAGATATCGAGAGGGTGCTCGGAATGGAAGAGACAGAGGAGGATGTAAACTCTTTATTCGCCGACAGATAGAAAAATCAGTTGTATATGTTCACATTTTCAAAAATTGCAATAAAAAATGAAAGTAGAAAATACATTTTTCTATCTTGACTTAAAATAAACAGATAGCTAAAAAGTAAATCAGAGAAAAGCGTAGCGAACAGGCTGATAAAGCGTTCGTTACGCTATATTTTTCTCTTGGCGAGAAGCCAAAGAAAGCCATAATATAGCCATACAGCGCAAGAGTTCGGTTACCACATCATTACCAAGTGGTCGGGAAAGATTTTTCGTTAAGAGGCTATTTTTCTGCAATTTGCGTAATTCTGCGTAGTTGTCGGTAACTCACAGTAAACTAATTTTGTAACCCAAAAAATGTGAGTTATGAAGTACATTCAAGGTCTTATTCTATGTGAAGAAAGGCAGTGCAAAGCCCAACGGCAATCTGCCACTGATGTGCCGCCTTATGGTGGACGGAGAGATTAAGCAGTTCAGCGCTGCAAGATGGATGTTTCCCCACACTTGTGGGACGTGAAGAACAACCGTGCTTCGGGTAAAAGTGCCGAAGCGCAGAGAATCAACCGTGCGGTTGACAAAATTCGGGTGGAGGTAAACCTTCGTTACCAAGAACTGATGAAGACGGATAGGTATGTTACAGCCGCCAAGTTGAAAGATGCCTATCTCGGTATCGACATCAAGCAGGAAACCTTGCTGAAACTCTTTGAGCAGCACAATGCAGAGTTTGCGAAGAAGGTCGGGCACAGCAGAGTCAAAGGGACATTCCAGCGGTACATAACCGTCTACAAGCATATACGGGAGTTCCTGCCACATACCTATAAGCGTGAGGATATTCCCCTCAAAGAGTTGAACCTCATGTTCATCAATGACTTCGAGTATTTCCTACGCACGGTGAAAAAATGCCGCACCAATACCCTATGGGGTTACATGATTGTGTTGAAGCACATCATTTCGATAGCGAGAAATGACGGACGTCTGCCGTTCAAAATCCCTTTACGGGATATATCAATTCTCCCGAAAGCGTGGACAGAGGATATATCACGAAAGAGGAGATACACACCATGATGAACACCGAGATGTTTGACACGACCCACGAGCTTGTGAGGGACTTGTTTCTGTTTTCGGTGTTCACGGGTCTGGCGTATTCCGATGTGAAGAACCTTACAACGGATAACTTTCAAACATTCTTTGATGGCAACCTGTGGATTATCACCCGAAGAAAGAATATCAACACTAAATCCAATATCCGACTGTTGGATGTTCCCCGAAAGATAATAGAGAAGCACAAGGGAATGACACGGAACGGTCATGTGTCCCCCGTGTCTAGCAACCCACCTGCAATAAGATACTGAAAGAAATCGGCAAATAATGTGGTTTCAAGACACGATTAACTTACCATACGGCCAGTCATGGTA
>NZ_JBCOCI010000181.1:0-429 GCF_040929485.1 Phocaeicola sp. RTP21198st1_B8_RTP21198_201120
GAATTAACCACGCTACGAATAGAAGGCAGCAGTGGAACTTATAAAATATTCAGTAGTTTCCGCCCCATGGAATCCCCTGCGTTCGTGGATGCGGTAGACAGGAAGTATAATCTGGCGGAGATTAAGAATCTTTCCGGCGGAAAAGGTTATTTCCTGGTACATTTGAACAGGGAGCAGCAGGAAACCATACAGGAGGATTTAAACGCTATCCTTTGCGATAGTGTGCCGAGTCTTCTGTAAACTAAGACGATCTTAACGAAATGCCATGAAAGAAGACAGACGCCTAAGAAACCTACGTTATCAGATGCGGAAGAAAGGTTACCGGTTCGATACAAAGCACCTGGTGGCCATTATGCCTTCACATGACAAACGTTCCCTTCTCCAGGAAAGGAGATTAAGCAAATTCGGTTTTTCAATTCAGTATAACAT
>NZ_JBCOCI010000181.1:439-2866 GCF_040929485.1 Phocaeicola sp. RTP21198st1_B8_RTP21198_201120
TGTTTGAACAATGAAAGATAAAAATTTAAAATACATCGCCCACGCTATTATCGTGGTTGCCTTTATGGGACTGATTGCCTTTGTCATTTATTATACGGGTAAAACCGCTTTTCTTTGGCTGTTATTATTCGTTTTCCTGTATCAACCTTGGGGAGACTTGAAAACAAAGCAGGAGGAAAACAACGAAAAATAAGTAACTATGTAACTTTATAACGATGATAAAGGCAGAAGACATCTACAAAGTAACCAACAACGGGCTGGATATAATTCTACATTATTATCCGCAAGCCCGGGATTGTGTCGGAACCAACCGCCATTTTAAACGCCGGCCGTCAGAAGACGACGCGTCGGCCTGTATCAAATTGTTCGGTAAGGAAGGTTCCCAGCAGGTTTATAAGGTAACGGATTTCGGCGATACCGGAACGGCTCAAAGCCCCGTCGATATCTGCATGTATGAGGAAGGCCTCCGGTTTAACGAGGCTATCCTTAAACTTGCATCCATGTACAACGTAACCGATGAACTCAACCGTAACGTAAACAAGCCGGACATCCGTAAGGTTCCGGCCTCCCAGGATCAGAAAGACGGTACTAAACTTTTCGAGCTTGCCGATCATCTCACCCCGGATCAGTTACGCATACTCGGCCCCCGTGTCACCCAGGAGAACGCCGAGGCCCTGCACTGGTATTCGGCCAAATATATAGGGTATGTAAAAAATCGCGAGGTAACCTATAAATACGCGACTGCGACATACCCTATCTTTATGCGCGAATGTCTGGTAAAACCGGCCGAGGGTGACACGCCCGAAGTGAAGTTCTATAAAATATACGAGCCCCTGAATCCGGACAAGCAGTGGCGTTTTTCCTACACCCCGGAAGGTGTCAAGCCGAAGGACTATATAAACGGTCTTTCCGAACTGAAAGCCTTATACCGGGAGTTTAATTCCAGGGAAGAAGCCGCCTTTAAAAAGAATCCGGCCAATGCGGAAAAGCCCTATAAGGAGCAGAAGCTGCAGGAGGCGTTTATATGTTCCGGAGAGCGCGACGCCCTGTGCGTTAAATCGTTGGGCTTTTCTCCGGTCTGGTTTAATTCGGAATCGTACAAACTTTCCGAACAGGACTATAAAGAGATCATGAAATACGTTGAAGTCCTGTATAACATACCTGATATCGACACGACGGGCAGGGTGAAGGGTACGGAACTTGCATTACGCTTTATCGATATCCATACGATCTGGCTACCGGCCTGGCTTACCACTTACCGGGACCAGCGGGGCAAACCGCGTAAGGACTTCCGGGACTTTATGGAATTACGAAGCAAGAACGAAGATTTCCGTAACCTTATGACGCTTGCCATGCCCGCCAAATTCTGGTATTCCAAGTTTAACGAGAAATCCCGGCAATGGGATCACAATATAGACGCGGACTGCCTTCACTACTTTTTACGTCTTAACGGTTTCTATTCGCTTCATGATGAAAATTCCAGTTCAACGAAATACATCCGTATTACCGGCAATATCGTAAAACTGATAAAGGCAAAGGATATCCGGAAGTTTATCCGCGGTTGGGCCCAGGATAGTTTTTTATCCCGCGATATTAGAAACCTTATTTTGAACAGCCCCAAACTATCAGATACAGCCCTGGACAATTTGCAGGAAATAGAACTGGACTTTACCAATTATACCCATAATACACAGATGTTCTTCTTTCCCGGTTGCAGCATGGAGGTAAGCGGTACCGGTATAAAGGAACATCCGGCCAACGGCAGCACATTATCCCACTACGTTTGGGAAGAAAACGTACTGAAACACAAAGTTCGTCTTATGGAAGACATGTTCACTATTTCCCGTAAAAAAGACATAGAGGGCAACGATGTGTTTGATATCCGGATAAATGCCGTTCCGTCTAACTTTTTCGGTTATGTAATCAATTCGAGCCGTGTTTACTGGCGTAAGGAGCTGGAATATAATTTCGATGATAAGAGCGTAGGAGAAGCGGAATCTTACCGGGAAAAACATAAATTCGATATCGAGGGGGAAGGCCTCACGGCGGAAGAAGTGGCCGAACAGAAAAAGAACCTTATCAATAAGATATTTACTATCGGCTATATGTTGCACCGTTATAAATCCCCTTCGCGTGCCTGGGCACCACAGGCCATGGATAACAAGATCGGTGAAGACGGTGAATGTAACGGACGTTCGGGCAAATCATTCATGTTCAAGGCCCTTTCCTACTTTATGAAGACCGTCAAGCTTTCCGGCCGTAATCCTAAACTAATGGATAACCCGCACGTGTTCGACCAGGTGAACCAGCATACCGACTTTATTCTGGTGGATGATTGCGACCGGTATCTTAATACGGGTCTGTTTTACGATATCATCACGTCAGATATGACCGTGAACCCGAAGAACAACCAGTCGTTTACTATAC
>NZ_JBCOCI010000182.1:0-2827 GCF_040929485.1 Phocaeicola sp. RTP21198st1_B8_RTP21198_201120
GAGGAACTTTATCTATCCCCCCCCGCCCCCAAAGGGGGAGCGACCAAACGGCAGCTTCACTCAATGGAGTGTTACTGTTCATCAAAGCCAAGTGATAATTGTCGTTTCTCTGCTTCTTCTTTCTTTTGGGCAGCTAAAGTCTTTTTCCGAACGTATGTTTTAGCAAATGTCACTCGGTCACCATTGAATACTATCAGAGGATTAATAAACCAAAGATTATCGGCTGGTCCTCGGGCTATGATTTCAGCTTTTACAAGTTCTGCAAGTCCTTTATAAACGGCTTTGTCTGTTTTGTATTTGGTATATTCTAGGCATTTTTTTCTATTGAAAATGATTAAATCATTTTTGGGTTTCATGCAGGTCATAAAGTAACCAAAAACCCGAATAGCTGCTTGTGATAGGTCAAAGAATGCAGCAAAGTTAGAAAGATACAATTTAGTGAATTGTTCTTCATCTACTTCTATTTGACGGATAAACGAAGTCTTAAACACTTCTCCAGTTTCAGTGTCGGCTAAAGCTACTACAGCTCTCTTATCGCCACCACTATTACTCTTATACTTTTTAACAACATGATTTTCAATACCTTCTATAGCTTGTTTCATAAAAGGATTTTCTTCGTTCTTTTGAAAATCGGTTAACTTAACTGCTTTTTTATTTTCCATTTTGATATGTTTTTGGGAAATATTATTCTCCACAAAGTAAACTATTATTTTCCATAAAAACAATATTAAGGGAAATATTATTTTCCTATTTAGTATCATATTAGGAAATCGGTATTTTCTAGATTGGAAAATGAGAATTTCCAATATGGAAAATGCCCTATATTGTGTATCAAGTACTTAACTTATTCTATTTCTTTTATTCTTAATATACCCCCAAAACAGCACAAAATCAGTCACTTAAAAATCATCGGTCGGGGAGCGCCTAGCGGCAAGGGGCGGGACCACCCGTCCCGACGAGCGCCACACCATAAACTTTTTTTAGAATAAGCACACAACCGTTTTCCGAACCCTGCAAAATGTTTTCTGAATCCGAACGGTGTAACACTCCATTGAGAGAGGCTGCCGTTTGGTCGCTCCCCCTTTGGGGGCGGGGGGGGGTTACATACCCATGCCGAAACCTCTGCTTCTGGTGATTTGCTTGAATAGGTCTTTCCCCTCTTCCATAGCTTTTGATATGTTTGGGAAATGATGCCTTAAAGCCTCCAGTTGTTCGGAATTGAACAAGTCTTTCATCTTACCAAGTTCTTTTTTCAACTCCTTGGTTTCGGCTTTTAGTTTTTGGTTCTCCGTCCTTAATAGGTTACTGGTTGTCCTTGCGTTGTCCATTTGTTGTCTATAATACTCCTTGTCATTCTCGGCTTTGAATGCCTTTGTGCTGTTTCGCTCTTTTTCAAGTATAGCCTTTCCCAGTCTATCGGATAGTTGTTCATTTTCCCCCTCTAAAGTCTTTACTTTGGCTTTTAAGGCATCCTTTTCCCTATCGTTGACTGTTTTTCCAATCAAGCCGTAAAACTTCTCTGAAGCCTTAGAAATGAGTTTTTGGACGTTCTTCTTTGTTTCAATGGAACGTAGTTCCTTCTGAAGCTGAAGAAGCTGGTTTTGTGCGTCCTTGTATTTGTCTAATGCACTGGATATATCGTTGGATAGTTCCTGAAGCTGTTCTTTCGCACATTCGGTCTTGTACTGCATAGCCGATAAGTGTTTGCGGTCAGAAGAAACGCCACGTTCCATGCCCAGTGTTTCAGATGCTATGGTTTGGAGTTCTGCCATGTCATCACGCGATAAACGCACACTTTTCCCATTCGGCTGCGTCCAATCGAAAACTACATGGGCATGAAGGTTAGGTGTCCACTGCTTTGCGTTCATGTATCCTTCGTCCTTGTGTATATGGATTTGAAACGCTTCGATACCGAAACGTTCTTTGCAGACCGTGGCAAACTGCTGGAGTTCCTGCATAGTGGTTTCTTGTTTGATTACTATTACTCCCTCTCGTATGGGTGCGGCTTTAGCCTGCATCTTCTGCCCAACCGTATCGAGATATCTTTGTTTTGCACTCTCCAGCCGATGGGAAATGCTATCTCCAACCCAGCTTTCATTCAAATGACTAAGTTCGGGACGAACATAGTCCAACTCTTTTTCCCTAAAGTTGTGAATCTCGCTCCCCGGCTTCACTGCTTGTACATGAATACTTGTTGCTCCCATAAGTTAACATTTTTGTGACAATCGATAACAGCCGGTGACAGCCGGCTGACAGGGGGTTAAGGGGGCTTGTCCCCTTACACACGCACTCTTTAGGGTGCTAGTGTGCTATCACCATACTGCATAGGTGCGAAGTTAGTGAATGTTTTGTAAATGCACAAATAAAGGGAAAAACATTTGGATTTGCGATAATAAAGTACTACCTTTGTTGCTGACCAAACGGTAGCTGACCGATACGGGAGAGTTACCAAAATACAAGCCGCTGGAGTTAATTGACGGACATCCGACATCTCCAGCGGCTTTATTTTTGCCTATCTGCTTCGCCTAGGCACACCAGTACCTCTACTAAAAATGTACTTCAAAGATACTTATTTTCTACCGACTTGATAGTTTTTACCCCATATTCTTGGACATTTTTCCCCCATGAGGTTATCTTTGTAGGGTGAAAGAGAAACCCATAAACGGGGATAGATTGAATGCTGGGAAGCATAAACAATCGGGGTAAGGTTAGCGAACCTTGCCTTTCATCCCCCATTATAACTTTACATAGAGGAACTTTATCTATCCCCCCCCGCCCCCAAAGGGGGAGCGACCAAACGGCAGCTTCACTCAATGGAGTGTTACTG
>NZ_JBCOCI010000183.1:0-2824 GCF_040929485.1 Phocaeicola sp. RTP21198st1_B8_RTP21198_201120
ATCTTATTCATTTACCAACAACACCATCGTATTGGTAAAGCAGGAGACAGAACAAAGAAGTAATGAAAAGAGAGCGATTAAAGGAACCGTACTAGATGAAAGTGGAATTCCTATTATTGGCGCCAATGTCATGCAAGGAAAAGGAACCGGAGTCATTACAGATATTAACGGAAACTTTACCATTGTAGCAGATCCTAACCAACCACTAACAGTATCTTATATTGGATTTGACTCACAACAAGTGAAAGCCGGCAATAAAAACAATCTGAAAATATATTTGAAAGAAAGTAGCATTGCATTAAATGAGATAGTTGTAGTCGGCTATGGCTCCCAGTCCGAAAAACTAGTAACTACTTCTATCAGTAGCCTGAAAGTGGATGATCTGGACCAAGGCAGTGACTACAATGTAGCTAAAATGCTGCAAGGTCGTACTCCTGGTGTAAATGTAGCCTCTGCCAGCGGTACCCCCGGTGAACAACCGAGTGTACGGGTACGCGGTATTGCATCCATCACAGGTAACAGCACCCCATTGTATGTGGTCGATGGAGTTCCCAGTGAATCAATGCCTATGCTAAACCCCAACGACATCGAACGCATGGACGTATTGAAAGATGCTTCAGCTGCTGCCATCTATGGTTCGCGAGCTAACAACGGTGTTGTCATCATCACCACAAAATCGGGGAACACCAACAGTAAAACACGCGTAAATGCCAGTGTACGCCACAGCCTTGGATGGATTGCCAACGATATACCAATGGCAAATGTAGCAGAATATACTCGTACTATGCAAGCAGCCGTAGATAATTGGAATGTGCAGAAGAAGGACACAAAATCATTCTTTATCCCCGACCGGATTACCGAAACAGACTGGCTCGGACTCATTCAACGTGATATAGCACACTCTACTACGGCATCTATCAATCTCTCGGGAGGTAATGAGAAAACTACCTTTTTCACCTCTGTGGGATTTAACGACCAACAAGGTATCATCCGTACCAGCGGATTCCAGCAAACCAACCTACGGGCAAAATTTACTCATCAGCTGAACAAATGGTTTAAACTGAATCTGAATCTCACAGGATCTTACAGCCGTTTCGATAAAGTGGAAGAGTCATCTACCAGTTTGAAAGTGATTCGTACTGCCCGTGAAGAACAACCATGGATTGGAGCTTATCGGGAAGATGGAGGCTATACAGTGATGTCAACAGAATTATGTCGTCATAATCCCGTTATGCTGATTAATGAAGAAGACTGGACTGTACATAAGAAACAAGGAGTAGCTGCCCTTAGTTTTGATATTACTCCTATCAAAGGACTCAAATACACCCCCTCATTCAGCATATACGGTATTCTTGATGAAGAAAAGAAAACAATTTCAGAGAAACATGACGCACGTTCCAAAAATGCAGGATGGGGCGCACTTAGCGAACAGAAAAATGTAAGTTACCGATATGTTATAGACAACGTAATTTCGTATGAAAATAGTTGGGATAAACTAACTTATTCAGCAATGCTTGGTCACTCATACGAAGAGTATAATTATGAAACTTTTGGGGCTTATAGTGATAATTACGCAAACGGTGCTTATCCTTCTTCCAGCTTCGGTCTGATAAATTCCGGTTCTAACATCTACGCAGGTAGTATCGGATATAATGCATATGCACTCGAATCTTATTTCGGACGTGCCGCCCTGAATTGGGATAATCGCTATATCTTAAATGTAACGATGCGTCGTGACGGTTCTTCACGTTTCTCAAAAGATAAACGTTATGGAACATTTCCTTCTGCTTCTTTCGCGTGGCGGATTATCAACGAACCTTTTTTCCCTAAAGGCACGCCACTGAATGACTTAAAGCTACGAGCCAGTTGGGGTAAGACTGGCAGTATGGATGGTATCAGTAACTGGGCAGCTATGTCATTAGTAACTTCGGGAGGAAATTCCTATAATGGTTCATCCGGTTTTAAAATCGGAGCAGATGCTGCGGATCTTATCTGGGAGAAAGCTAATCAGGTGAATGTCGGAATCAACGCAGAGCTATTCAACGGACGACTGGCGCTATCTGTAGACGGATACTATCAAAAGACAAGCGGATTACTTTATAATATCAGTACACTTGCTACAACAGGATATACTACCCGGACAGCCAATATCGGCTCGCTGGAGAACAAAGGATTGGAAGTGATGGTGAGCGGTAAAATATTCGATGGTCCTTTTAAATGGGAGCTTGCTACTAACCTCTCCTATACAAAAAACAAACTATTGTCATTGGATGGAGTACTTGATATGAAAATCAACGGTGGTGGTGCCAATACCGGTAAAGTAATGCATGCTTTAATGGTAGGTAAACCGGTTAGTGCTTTCTATATGTTGCGTCAGGATGGTATTTATCAAACCGACCAGGAAGTACCAAGCAAACTCTACGCAAAAGGAGTACGTGCCGGTGATTGTAAGTACTTTGACTACAACAATGACGGAGACATCACAGACGATGACCGCATGTATGTAGGAAAGGTTACACCTGACATTTATGGTGGTATCACTTCGACTATGAACTGGAAAAACTTCGACTTATCCATTTTCTGCCAATTTGCAGCCGGAGGTAAAATCCTGTCAGCATGGAAAGGCTGCGGGGGAACAGAAGGTACGGAACATCTCGGCTTGGCGTCCAGCAGTATCAAAGGTTACAAAAATGGCACACTGGTCGATTCGGAACAATTCTATAACATATCAAAATATGCCGCCAACCATTACTGGAGGGGAGAAGGAACTAGCAACGCTGTTCCACGCCCTACTTTGGCAGGCACGATCACCGGCGGTTTCGGA
>NZ_JBCOCI010000184.1:0-1448 GCF_040929485.1 Phocaeicola sp. RTP21198st1_B8_RTP21198_201120
AGCGTATTCCGTGTGATGCAATTTGGATGGACATTGATTATATGGATGGTTATCGTATATTCACATTTAACCCGCAAGGTTTTCCTGATCCAAAAGCTGTAAATCGAGACTTGCATCTGCGTGGGTTCCATTCGGTATGGATGATTGATCCGGGAGCTAAAGCTAAAACAGGTTATTCTGTCTATGATTCGGGAACAGCAAATGATGTTTGGGTAAAAACTGTAGATGGAAAAGAATATAACGGTGATGCATGGCCGGGGAAAGTGGCATGGCCGGATTTCACAGATCCTAAAGTTTGCCAGTGGTGGGGCGGACTTTATAAAGACTTTATGGCGCAAGGCGTAGATGGGGTTTGGAACGATGTGAACGAACCGCAAGTGAGTAATACACCTACCGGAACGATGCCGGAAGATAATTTGCATAGAGGTGGAAATGGAATTCCTGCCGGAACTCATTTGCAATATCATAATGTTTACGGGTTCTTAATGGTTAAGTCATCAAGAGAAGGAATGTTAGCCGCGCAACCTAAGAAACGTCCTTTTATTCTGACTCGTTCTAATTTTTTGGGAGGGCAGCGTTATGCCGCAACATGGACAGGTGACAATGGTTCCAGTCGCGAGCATATGGAGATGTCTGTACCTATGTCGTTAACATTGGGACTGTCGGGACAACCTATGAGTGGCGCTGACATTGGTGGCTTCTTGTTCCATGCAGATGCCGATTTGTTTGGGAATTGGATTGCACTGGGAGCTTTTTACCCTTTTTCTCGCGGTCATGCTTGTGCCGGAACCAACAATAAAGAGCCTTGGGCTTTTGGAAAAGAAATAGAAGAGGTTTCCCGTATTGCTTTGGAACGCAGATATATTTTGCTACCTTATTATTATACTCTTTTGCATGAGGCTTCCACAACAGGTATGCCTATCATGCGTCCGATATTCTTTGCTGATCCAAAAGATCTTTCGTTAAGAGCGGAAGAAAAAGCATTTCTGGTTGGTGATGACCTGTTGGTAATCCCTTCATTTGCTAAAAAAACGGCGCTTCCTAAAGGAATATGGGAGGATTTGTCACTAGTAGACGGGGATAAGGATGGTAAATATCAGGCAAAATTAAAGATTCGTGGTGGTTCTATCATTCCTACCGGCAAGATAATACAGAATACCACTGAAAATTCACTGGATCCTTTGATGCTTTTGGTCTGTTTGGATGAGCAAGGCAAGGCTTCCGGAAGTATGTATTGGGATGCTGGAGACGGCTGGTCATACCAAAAAGGTGATTATAGTTTACAACATTTTACAGCAGAACGTAATGGTAACAAAGTCATGGTGAAACTGGTTGGAAAAACAGGAAAAAGAGAACTGGAGAATAAAGGGATGGCAATTGTCAAGGTGATAACTAAACAAGGTATTCGACTGGCTAGTGGTAATCTGACAGAAGGTATTGAAGTCGGA
>NZ_JBCOCI010000184.1:1458-2799 GCF_040929485.1 Phocaeicola sp. RTP21198st1_B8_RTP21198_201120
GGCTACCACCTCGTTGGGAAATAATAAATGAAAAAATATATGGAAAAGATAATTGGTATATTGATAGTTCTATTTGTGGTTGGGACTACCATGCAGTCGTGTAGTGAAGATAGTAAAGAAGAGGAAAACTTTCTCCAAAAAATTGATCCGGTGGAGCAACTGGAAGTGTTGAATACAAATAGGGAGAAAGAGCTGGTTGTGAATTTTGTGAGGAAAACCTATGTGAAAGATCTCCAGATAGAAATAGCTTATCGGAGGATAGACACCGGAAAGACGCAGGAATGGAGCATTGTTTTATTAAATGGTAATGATGTCAAATACAAAAACGGAGCAAATTATTTGCTACAAGTACCTTCAGAGGGAACGTATGAGGTAGCGGTCACTTTAGTGGGAGTCAATGGTTTGCGGTCGGAGAGTAAAAGTCAGGAAGCGGCAACCTTTGAATATGCACAAATGAAAATGTTTGATTGTGCTCATACCTTGATGACAAAGGTTATAGAGTATTATTATCACAAGGGGCCTCGGACGTGTTGGCAGACATGGTATCCTAAGGCTGACGGTTATTGGGATGGAGACGCACTTGTATGGGGACAAGGTAGTGGATTGTCTGCGTTTGTGGCAATGAGAGAAGCTTCTCTTGGTACGGGGCAGGAACGGCACTATGAGTCTTTGGACAATGATATGTTCAGTGGTATTCAGGCTTTTTGGATAGCAGATCGTGGACGTACTGCATATAGTGTGTATCCGGCAGCTGGCAACGAGCGTTTTTATGATGATAATGTATGGATTGGACTTGATATGGCGGAATGGTATATTATTACTAGAGATAAACGTTATTTGACTCAGGCTGAGGCTGTGTGGAATTATTTGGCACAGTATGGGTGGGATGAAACTTGTGGTGGCGGAGTACATTGGAGAGAATTGAACGAACCTAGTAGGTCGAAGAATACTTGTTCTACAGCTCCGACAGGGGTATTGAGTTGTATTTTATATCAGTTAACTAACAAACAAATTTATTTGGATAAAGCAAAAGAGTGTTTTAACTGGTTGCAGACTTATATGTATGATCCTAGTGATCATTTGTATTATGATAACGCTTCTCCTAAAGATGATGATCCCACTCAGGTAGGTAACATAGAGAAGAATAAGTATTCTTATAATTCTGGTCAGCCTTTGCAGTTGGCTTGTCTTCTTTATAAAATAACGCAAGAGAATTCTTATTTGAATTTAGCAAAACAAATAGCGGAAGCTTGTCACAATAAGTGGTTTAAACAGTTTCATTCGGATATTTTGAAACGTGATTTTAAAGTCCTGTCGCCCGGACACGCATGGTTTAATACA
>NZ_JBCOCI010000185.1:0-1286 GCF_040929485.1 Phocaeicola sp. RTP21198st1_B8_RTP21198_201120
CCCCGGCACCGGGCACGCGAAGTAACGCCGGATACTTACCCGGCTTTTGGGGCATACAAAGAATGCCGAACGTTCTCGAACCGTTACAAATATTCTGGAAACTGACATGAAAGACATCTACCTTATCCGTACAACGCTCAGGAATAAGCTCCATAGTAGGAAGCAAAGGAATCTGTCGGGCTTCCTTCAAAACAGTATCCCAAAATTGACGGAAATCTGCAGGCAGTGATGTATGCGGCCTCAACTCTTCAGGTGCGTAAGCCACAGTAGCCAATCCTTCATATACATGCCCGTCAACAGATGCACGCACTTTACAGCGCAAAAAACCGGGAACATCCATACACCCCGTTACACTTGTCTTTCCGTCTTTCAATAAAACCCCTTTCTTCTTTTCCACCGGATACCATTCCGGCCCCAACTCATAGTCTATTACCACTCCGGGCAAAAGGTTTTGTGCCTTATATACCTGAATTGTAAACGAACATTCTTCCTTCAACTGATATTTCCAGTCTGTATGGTCGGGAGATACGACTACAGTAATTTCCGTTCCACGGATTTGTGCGGAAAGAAAAGTTACACAACAACAGAATACCAGGCTAATAATCCATCTATGTATTTTCATAATCTTATTACTTTCTTTTATCATTCAATTGGTTAGTGATTTTTCTCATTTCTTTCTCGGAAAGCGGATAAAGGCTGATAAAGATGACACTCAGCACCGTACCCATAGCCGGTAGCCAACTTAGGAACATCCTTATTCCATGAATAGCTTCCTCGCCCTGCACCGCGTTGGCCTCAAAACCGTAAAAAGCCAACAACCAGCCCGTAACGGCGCTTCCGATAGCCCAGCCAAATTTCTGACTCATGGAAGAAGAAGAGAAGATAAGCCCCGTAGCACGGTTACCCGTTTTAAGTTCCGAATAATCAGCACAGTCTGCATACATCGACCATAAAAGCGGGAAGATACTACCCGCACAAATACTTATCAACACCTGAAAAATAAACATCAACATCAACTGCTCTTTATCAAACCAGTAGAAAATTACTGAAAGTACCGTCGCTATCGACATCGCCCACATATATGTCTTTTTTTTGCCGATACGATTGCTCAATGGAGCTGCCAACACCACTCCGACAATATTGGCGGCTTGCCCGACAGCCAAATAAAGCCCGCTCAATACAAAGGAAATTCCAAATAAAGAAATGGAAGCATATTCTTCTTCTACAACATAATACTTAAAATAATAAACCGTTGCCCCGTCACGAATAGAATTAAAGACCAATGC
>NZ_JBCOCI010000185.1:1417-2719 GCF_040929485.1 Phocaeicola sp. RTP21198st1_B8_RTP21198_201120
TTTAATAGGTTTTACCCGTTCAGTAGTCCATGCAAAGCAACCATAAAACAGCAACGCACACAACACCGCAATTACAATGACGCTCATCATCCAACCATGCTGCTCGTCGTGTCCCATACTGAACCGATTCACCATCGGCATGAACAAAAGTAATGCTATAAAACTTCCGATGTAAGCGAAAGTCATACGATACGTAGAAAGCATGTTCCGGTCTTTCGATTCCGGACTCATCACTCCCAACAACGAAGCATAAGGCACATTGATAGCTGAATACACCATCATCATTAACGAATATGTAAAATACGCATATATTACTTTCCCCCCATCACTGAAATCAGGAGTTGTAAAAGTCAGCACACCGATCACAGCGAACGGAATAGCCAGATACAACAGATAAGGACGAAACTTTCCCCACCGCGATTGCGTCCGGTCGGCAATAATCCCGATTATAGGGTCGAACGCCGAGTCCCAAACACGAGTGATGAGAAACATCGTGCCCACCACTGCTGCAGGCATGCCAAACACATCCGTATAAAATATCATCAAATAGGAGCCAAACAATTTCCAGAACATGGACGAAGCCATATCACCGAAACCATAGCCTATCTTTTCCCTAATCCCTATCATAAAGTATGCATCAGTTTCAGATTCTTATCAATCTGTTTCTTCAGCGTCTCCACTGAAGTAGAAGTAAAAAGACCGTCCGCAGGCGTATTCATACAATAATCGACCAACCGATCTATTGTAGAAGTCGCCACATGCATACGGGTGTCAGAAGAAGCATAGTAAATAAAAACCGTACCATCTTCATCAGCTATCCAGCCATTGGTAAACAATACATTAGAGACATCTCCGATACGCTCTTCTCCTTCCGGCGCCATAAAGAAGCCCGCAGGAGAAGCAATCACTTTCGCCGGATCTTCCAAGGAAGTCATATACATATACAGCACATAACGCAAACCGGCTGCACACCCACGTACACCGTGCGCCAAGTGCAACCATCCCTTCGATGTCTTAATAGGATGAGGGCCTTCACCATTTTTCACCTCTTTAATTGTATGGTAATAACGCCGGTCGATTATCGTCTCTTCCTTTACTTCCGCACAAGTAATATCATCTACCAAGGCCCAACCGATACCACCGCCACTTCCGGCATCTATAAAACCGTCTTGCGGACGGGTATACAACGCATACTTTCCATCCACAAATTCAGGATGAAGAACCACATTCCGTTGCTGGCTTCTTGTTTTCAAATCCGGCAAACGCTCCCAAGTCTTCAAATCCTTGGTGCGGGCAATAGCT
>NZ_JBCOCI010000186.1:0-781 GCF_040929485.1 Phocaeicola sp. RTP21198st1_B8_RTP21198_201120
TTCTTATTCTTTGTATTTCACAGCTACCGAAACCCTGTAATTACCTGGAACGGGTGTATAAATGGGTTGGTGGGTAGTTCCTTTGTTTTGCAACTTCTTCTCTGCGATTAGTCTTTTAATATGGCGGTATGCAGTAATTTGTGTCATTCCGCAGAGGTACTGGAAGTCTTTTCGGGTGATAAGTTGGTTTTCTGCAAAATACTTTGTCAATTCCATATCTATCTCCACTTCAGAAAGCCCGGCAGAATGTGGCCTGTATTTCGAACGGTGGAATTCCATATCGGAAAGTTCGGCTTTCAGTTCTTTGTCTGCTTTGAATTTGATTGCTTTCAGTTTAACTTTATGCACTCGCTTATCTTTAGGATCCCGTATTTCTTCTTCGCAGGAAAGAGTTACTTGTAGATATCCCAATCCGTCGATATGCACCTTTTTCCCTTCTTTAAGGCACTGTGCCACTTCGTATTTCAGTTCTTCCAAAGTTGCTGTCACATCAGACGGGCTTAATGAACAGCGATCGTGAATCCGGTAAACCAGTTTTTTCGTATTTACTGTTTCATAACTAATCGGACGCGCATGATATCTTACCTTGTTTTTCTTCTCCTTCGGCATCGGAGTCTTATATAGTTCAAATTGTACTGCCATAGTCTTTCTTTTTTCTTTAGATGTTTGTAGATTATCTTCTTGATGTTTCTTAATTTTCTTCTTGATATCTGTTATTTATCATCGTTGTGATAAGTACTTATCATTAGCATGATATATGCATATCATTACTGTGATAAGA
>NZ_JBCOCI010000186.1:791-2702 GCF_040929485.1 Phocaeicola sp. RTP21198st1_B8_RTP21198_201120
TAGTATTTCCATCATCTATCCTTTAAAAAGCTGCATTTCTCATCGGTTTCAACTCATTTCTCCTCTTATTCTCATACTCCTTTTATCTATTTTGCTCATTTCTCATGCATGATGGCTGTAGCTTTTTCCGGACTATCGCCGGACTTGCGATTATTCCTTTCCCTATGTCGTTTATTAATCAACTTCCTATTGTTTACTGCTTTCCTGTGTATCATTCACCTTATATCTTACTGTTTTCCCTTACTCACTGCTATTTCTTCCTGCTACTATCTGTATCATTGCACTCGAGTGAACAGATCGTTCCACTCTAGTGGACGGTTCTTTTCACTCTAGTGCACAAGCCTGTTCACTGGAGTGGAACGATACAGATACAGGTAGGAAACAGGGAAAACGCATTATACTCTTTCCTTAATCTTTTATACATTTATCTTACACCAATATTGTCTTTTCATCTTATTAATAAGATATTTATCTTTCATTTACAATATTATTTGAGTACATTTACGTGATTATAAATCACAATTAAAATGAAGCAAGAAACTAAAAGAAAGATTGAGATCAGCAACCTACATGAATTTGCTGATTCATTAATATTGATAGATAACCGGATAGACCGTTGTAAAAAACATCAGGCCAGTACCATTGTTCTTATTGCAATTTCTGCTGTTATATGTGGCGCTGATACTTGGAATTCAATAGAAGACTTTGGTAAAAGTAAAGAATCTTTTTTTGCAGCCAAGCTTTCCAATTTTAATGGTATCCCTTCCCATGATACATTTAATCGCTTTTTCTCGGCATTAGATCCTTTAAAATTTGAAGAATCTTATAGGCAATGGGTCCAAAGCATTCTCAAATGTTATTCGGGGCATATAGCCATTGATGGTAAAACCATACGAGGAGCCTATGAATCCGAACAGGACAAGCGTCATCGTAAACAAGGAGTGCTTCCTGATTCGAATACGGGAAAGTACAAATTGCATGTCATCAGTGCATTTGCAACAGAACTGGGAATCTCCCTTGGACAGTTATGTACACAAGAAAAGGAAAATGAGATAGTTGTCATTCCTGAATTATTAGATATGTTGTGTATAAAAGATTGTATTATTACAATTGACGCTTTAGGATGCCAGCGTACAATTGCAGAGAAAGTCATAAAGGGAGAAGGTGACTACATTTTTATAGTGAAAGATAATCAACCGAAATTAAAGGAAATAGTACTGTCAGTAACAGAAAGTATTGTATCAAAAGGTACAACAGTACGATTTGACAAATATGAGACGCATGAAGAAGGACATGGCAGGAATGAGTCGAGAATCTGCTATTGCTGCAACGATCCTGGTTTTCTGGGAGCAGATATTAGAAAGAAGTGGAAAAATATACAGTCTTTCGGATATATAGAGAATACCAGAAATACAAACAAAGGCACTACAGTGGAAAAAAGATGTTTTATATCTTCCTTGGAACCTGATGCGCAGAAGATACTTAAAAATAGTAGAGAACACTGGGAAATTGAGAATAATCTACATTGGCAGCTAGATGTCAATTTCCATGAAGATAATACCAGAAGAAGAAATATATCAGCATTAAACTTCTCCGTACTGGCGAAAATTGCATTGGTTACATTAAGAAACAACAAAAGAGAGATACCAATCAATAGAAAAAGATTAATAGCAGGGTGGGATAATGAATTCTTATGGGAACTTATTTTACATGATTTATAATGCGTTTTCCCTGCGGTACCCTCACACAACTATACCGGCACCTTACCGGAACTTTATCAATGCTTCGGCATTAGTTTACCTACTGCTTGCTATCAGTTTGCTTATACCTAAGACTGCTTCGTTCATAATCCAACGTGCCTGACCTATACTTCAGTACGATCAGATTCCTCCACCCCATCATGCAAACGCT
>NZ_JBCOCI010000187.1:0-2650 GCF_040929485.1 Phocaeicola sp. RTP21198st1_B8_RTP21198_201120
GCCTTATCCTTGCTGGAAGTTTCCAAATCATCAATTACCACAACTTTAGTACCAGCTTCACCTGATACTGTTGGCTGTAAAACTGTGCTTGAATAACTTCCACCTACATTCTTTAAATACTTGTTTCTGAAATTATGTGGTATATAGTTAGATTTTATTTCCATATCATCGTATTTCATTCAATTCAACATCACATTTATTATTAATCAAATCGTAGGTGATGGAATTGATTACAAAGTTCTTATTCAAGGTATTCTCTTTCAGGATTGAATTAAGCGATATATCCCTATTCTTTATTGAGTTACTGTATCTGAATAGTGGTTTACTATAGTAATTCACATACTTATTAATACAGTGTTCTTCTGCTTTCAATTTATCTTTAGAAACTCCATCAGTCAACGTATCAACAAAGTAATATTCATCTCCCACCTTAGTAAGAACATAGCTATAGCTGCCTGCGTGCTCATT
The DNA here is from genome assembly GCF_040929485.1 of Phocaeicola sp. RTP21198st1_B8_RTP21198_201120. Taxonomy (NCBI): domain Bacteria; kingdom Pseudomonadati; phylum Bacteroidota; class Bacteroidia; order Bacteroidales; family Bacteroidaceae; genus Phocaeicola; species Phocaeicola sp. RTP21198st1_B8_RTP21198_201120. The sequence continues at coordinate 469 of NZ_JBCOCI010000187.1, forward strand.
ATAAGTATTGATTCTAAATTCAATATCATCAAAATCATTCACTATATTTTCATCAATTACATTCTCAAACTTCAAGTCTTCATCATACGTTTCATCATTAAAAATATCCTTCACATAATCAGATGTAGTATATTTCAATTTAACATCATTAATGTGAAATGAATTACACCTGACAGGTTCTTTATCGGTACGTCTCATAGGAGTAGTTCCAAGTTGATTAGGAGCGTAAAGTTCAAATGTCAATTCCCCTAATGTCATTTTATCAGATGGCAATGAAACGGCAACACCATCTTCACTTTCTGCCAGATTCATACGCCACGAAACTGTATTAGTCAATGAATAATCAGTATCAAACACCTTATCCCCTACTTTATTCTTATGCACCAGATAAAAGCAGTCTTGCAATTTACATTCATCATAGAACCATTTCTCGACAAATACACGTTCATTACTGCTATTCGTATATGAATACACATAATTTCTATCTGCATATCCACCGCTATACTTTTCACGTCCAGAAATAGAATCATATTCCCCTTTAGTAACAAATCGCCAGTAGCCGTATTCATCCAGATACTTATACCAAGTTGCACCTGCCCAAGTATTTGGACCGTTACATATCTTATAATAATTCCTTGCAACTTTATTATGATACTCTTGATAATTAACCCATCCATCACCATCATAGTACATCTTATCACCAATTGCAAGTTTACATTTAAACATCGTATCCGTGAATCCTGTGGAATATTTACCATCATAGTATTGTTCATCAGATGTTACAATACATTCTGCTGCATTCCAATCACCAGACAGTCTATAATTTATATCAATAATGAAAGTTCCACCTTTGACTGCTATAGGCAGCTTATTTTTCAATGACAATTGAACTCCGTCTGTTGTTTTCCATCCCATCAGACCGTAATCACTTATCGTAAAATATGTCTTCCAATTTAAAGAAGAAGGTTCATTGGCAGTCTCATAATATGCTGCCTTTTGCCAGTAGCTGCCATTTGATGCAGCATTATCTGGAGTTACTTCTTCTATCGGTTCTATTGGTTTGTTAATCTCAAAAAGATATGGCTTATTCCAATCCCAATTATTCTTCGATTTAAAGAAAGCATTCAATAATGTATAATTCTTACCACTAATATCCCTTGTCGATTCATAATACTTATTTGCGTCTACATTCTGATTTATAATATCATCCTCATCATTCCATTCAGGAATTATAGTATTATTAGAATTTGAATTAGCAACTACCACCACTTTATTATATAGCTCACCAATGGCTATACTAGCATTACTTTCATAAATATTCTGATTAACATTAATAATGGTGTTATCAAGTGTTACCACCGTATTACTATCATCTGACAGGGTATATTTAGTATATGAATTGATATTCTTAATAATATCATAGTCCACGAAATAAATAGAATCACCATAATAATAGCAAGTCATACCCAGATACCTTGCAATATATTCTAATACGTCTTTACAGTTCTCTGCTTCATTCGCTTCATCGAAGAAATTTCTATCTAGGATGAATAAGTTATTTAGTAAATCAGTAGTATCATTTATCTTCTTTGCGTTGTGTACATAGACATTCTTTATTAATCTATTGGAATCAATCTGGCTTATGATATGTTTGATTACCTGATAAAAAGACACTATAGACTGCTTTTCATTTAGATAGGTGTAGTTATAGTTACTAAGAGATGAAAGAATATCATTAAACTGCAAGGATAACAAATTATATTCTTCATTATAATCCGTACTGTAAAGACAGGGGACTGAATAACCACACCACAATAAAGAACCATTCTTTGAGATAGTACAATATATCTGGTTTCCTAATGCTGTGTAGAGATTAGCCAGTACCTTAGTTGTTAAGACATTAATCTGGCAATCTGAACATTTGATTGGTTTGAACACATCGTCATCTGATTCATAGTTAATTGAAACTGCATCAGTAGAACAAAGTAATTCAGGAGCTATCAAAGTTCCTCCTGAATCCCTGTATATTTCAATATTGATAGTATTCTCATCTATATCCTTAAAAGATGAGTTATATATTAATTGATATCCCATTATGTCAGTCTGTTTATTCTGTTATTGTGTTGTTTTAAAACTCCAACCAGTGCTTTATCTGAAATCTTAAATTCAACTTCTCCAGACA
>NZ_JBCOCI010000188.1:0-2613 GCF_040929485.1 Phocaeicola sp. RTP21198st1_B8_RTP21198_201120
CCTTCCACAAGTGAAGAATATAGTCGGTATATCTTCCGGTAAAGGTGGAGTAGGTAAGTCTACGGTGTCTGCGAACTTGGCAGTTGCTTTGGCTAAATTAGGCTATAAGGTTGGCTTGCTCGATGCTGATATTTTCGGTCCTTCCATGCCTAAGATGTTTCAGGTGGAGGATGCACGCCCCTATGCTGAACGTATAGATGGTCGTGACATGATTATTCCGGTAGAGAAGTATGGCGTGAAATTATTGTCTATCGGTTTCTTTGTCGATCCGGATCAGGCAACTTTGTGGCGTGGCGGAATGGCAAGTAATGCGTTGAAACAGTTGATAGCTGATGCAGCCTGGGGAGATTTGGATTATTTCCTGATAGACCTTCCTCCCGGAACCAGTGACATTCATTTGACGGTTGTTCAAACATTAGCCATGACAGGAGCGATTGTTGTCAGCACTCCGCAAGCGGTTGCTTTGGCAGATGCCCGTAAGGGAATCAATATGTTCACCAACGATAAGGTAAATGTACCTATTCTCGGTTTGGTTGAGAATATGGCTTGGTTTACTCCCGCTGAACTACCCGAGAATAAATACTATATCTTTGGTAAAGAAGGTGCCAAGAAACTGGCTGAAGAAATGAATGTTCCTTTGTTGGGGCAGATTCCTATCGTGCAAAGCATCTGTGAAGGAGGAGATAATGGTACTCCCGTTGCATTGGATGAAGACTCCGTGACCGGACGCGCTTTCTTATCCCTGGCTGCCAGTGTTGTTCGTCAGGTAGATCGCCGGAATGTAGAGATGGCTCCGACTCAAATCGTGGAAATGCATAAATAAATGGAATCTGGAGTTGGATAGCTTTGCAGTAAGTTATCCATAGGATATAGAGCGAGCCTCTGTAGTCTTTTCAAAGACTATGGAGGCTCGTTTATTTATTAGGATCATATAGAATCCGTTGTTGGCGGATTCTCTTCTACAAAATAGTGACGCTATCCAATATAAATAGTGACGGTATATGACAACGATACCGTCACTATCCTAAGCATATACCGTCACTATTTTTTCTATATCAATCAGGGGTCTTGCATTTATTTATGGCGTATATCAACAACGATTTCTGCTTGATCTATTTTTTACGTTTGAATTATTTATTCAAAGCTTTCATGAGTTCTTTTTTCATGGTGTCTACTCCGGGAAATCCAGTTTGTTTGAAGGTGATATTACCCTCCGGATCAACAACAAAATAAGTGGGAACTCCTCGGATATTGAAGTTGGACATTAGAAAGCTCCATTGCTCATTTGTCACACGGAAATGCTCACCATGAATATCGGTAATCATGTTTTCCCAGGTACCTTTGGGGGAAGTTTCGCCTGTGATGTAGAGGTAGATAATATCCTTGTCTTTTAATTCCTCTTTCATTGGAGTGATGGCTTTATTAGCTGTGCGACAAGGGCCACACCATGTTGCCCAAAAATCAACTAACAGTGTGTGTCCCCGGAATTTAGAGATAATGGATGGGAATAAATCTTCATTGGAGACTTGTCCAGTCTCGTTAACAGTGAAGCCTGTCTTTCTTTTGTTTAATTCTATCTTTTTTATTATCTCTTTGTTAACTTGAGTAAGCATCTCTGCATATACCGGGGAAGAAAAAGTCTTTAATTCAACATTCTGTTCTGCTGTTAACGGGGTAAAATCCTTAATGGATTGATATAGCTTATTAAATTTAATGTTATCGAATAGAGGTCCCTGTCCCGTTCTTAGTGTCTCTTTAAGTACATCTAAAGAATTCGGCAGAAAGTTTATTAAATATATCGTTGACGCGTAATATTTGCCGTATAAAGCTTTAAGAGTGTTGATAGAACTGAATTCCTTCAGTATGTCATAGTAGCCTTTAGGAGTATCGATGCGGGTATTATAAAAATAATCATCAGTCTGCTCTCTATTCAGTTTGTTAACAGCAATATGTGCTGATTTTAGTTCTCTCTCCGTCATGGCGATTTTGCCGGTCGCATCCAGGTCTACCAGGATATTTAATAGCTCTTTGCACGCATTGCTGTATGGGGATTGCGCAATTTCTTTTCGAACGGATGGAAGGCGCTCAAGTACATAAGCTTTATATTCATCTGCACTTTTCCCGACAATGTCATTGTACATATCCATGTAATAAACGCTTTTTAATACAATATCTATATCTACTGAAGCTAATTCTTGTTGTAGGCTAGCCAGATAACCATTGAAGTATACAGGCTCTCCATACGGTATATCTTTTCTTTGTAGATGTGCTTGTCTGCGGCAAAGTTCCTTTGTATTTATAATGAGTGATGTCTCTTCATTGGGAGCTATCAGACATTCAATCCAACCAAAAGGAAATTCCAATGCTACGCTTGTGACAGATGCAACCTTTACTTCCGCCAGGAAAGTGCCGTCCTCCTTGATTTTTATGATATTCTGTTCGTTGTGGATATTCAGTGCAGGACTTTCTATGTGCATCTTCACTTGCTTTATCATCTCTTTTTGATAGTCTAGTATTTTTCCTTTAAGGGTGGCAGTTCCATAGACTAACTTAGGAGTCGGCAATATCGCTTTCTTATTTATTTTGTGCACGACTGCTTCTTTGGGAAGTTTC
>NZ_JBCOCI010000189.1:0-2647 GCF_040929485.1 Phocaeicola sp. RTP21198st1_B8_RTP21198_201120
GCAGCGATACAAACAATGAACAGCGTGTTTCCACTTACTTTGTTGAAAACGGTTCCTTCCTGAAACTGCGTAATATCCAATTAGGCTATACAGTTCCGGCAGTAATCTCCAAGAAGTTGAGAATGGAACGTTTACGTTTCTATTGCAGCGCACAAAATCTGCTGACGATCAAGAGTAAAGACTTTACGGGAGAAGACCCCGAAAACCCGAACTTCTCTTATCCGATCCCTGTGAATATCACCTTCGGACTTAACATCGGATTTTAATTCACTTCATTTATAAAACGAACTATCATGAAAAAGATACTATACATAGCAACCATCGGATTTACCTTGCTGACAAGCAGTTGCAACGATTTTCTGGATCGTCAGGTTCCGCAGGGTATTGTGACCGGCGATCAGATCGCTTCTCCCGAATACGTGGACAACCTCGTGACGACATCAACTCTTCCTTCTCGCTTTGGAATTATGACGTGCGTTCCGACGATTGTTATAAGGGCGGTTCCGGTACGGAAGACGGCGGTGTGTTCAACGCACTGGAGATTTCTAAAGGTATCAACACTACCGACTGGAACATCAACGATATATGGAAAAGACTGTATCAATGCATCACCCGTGCCAACACGGCCTTGCAATCACTCGACCTGATGGATGAAAAGACTTATCCGTTGAAGAACCAGCGCATTGCTGAAATGAGATTCCTGCGCGGACACGCCCACTTCATGCTGAAGGAACTGTTTAAGAAGATCGTCATAGTGAACGATGAAAACATGGACCCGGATGCTTACAACGAGCTTTCGAATACTACCTATACCAATAACGAACAATGGCAAAAGATAGCAGACGACTTCCAGTTTGCCTACGACAATCTGCCGGAAGTGCAGATAGAAAAAGGACGTCCCACACAAGCTGCCGCTGCCGCTTACCTGGCAAAGACTTACCTGTTTAAAGCCTACCGTCAGGATGGAGTGAACAACAACCTTACCGGTATCAACGAAGAAGACCTAAAGCAGGTAGTGAAATATACCGATCCTCTCATCATGGCCAAAGCTGGTTACGGATTGGAAAATGATTATAGCATGAACTTCCTGCCTCAATATGAAAATGGCGCAGAGTCTGTATGGGCGATTCAATATTCTATCAACGACGGAACATACAACGGTAACCTGAACTGGGGAATGGGACTGACAACTCCGCAGATACTAGGCTGCTGTGACTTCCACAAACCGAGCCAAAATCTGGTGAATGCTTTCAAAACCGACTCGCAGGGAAAACCGTTGTTCAATACCTACGATAATGAGAACTACGAGGTTACGACGGACAATGTAGACCCCCGTTTATTCCACACGGTAGGTATGCCGGGCTTCCCTTATAAATATAACGAAGGCTACCTGATTCAGAAGAATGATGACTGGAGCCGTAGCAAGGGACTTTACGGATATTATGTTTCGCTCAAAGAGAATGTAGACCCGGACTGTGACTGCCTGAAGAAAGGTTCTTATTGGGCAAGTTCCCTGAATCATATCGTCATCCGTTATGCAGACGTATTGCTGATGCGTGCCGAAGCCCTGATACAGTTGAACGACGGACGCATTGCCGATGCCATCTCACTTATCAACGATGTACGCAGCCGTGCAGCCGGAAGTACAATGCTGATCTTCAATTACAAAGAAGAGTACGGAGTAAACTTCAAAGTAACCCCTTATGAACTGAAAGCATATACACAGGACGAAGCCATGAAAATGCTGAAATGGGAACGCCGTATAGAGTTCGGTATGGAAAGCTCACGTTTCTTTGACCTCGTAAGATGGGGAGAAGCCAAAGACGTTATCAATGCTTATTATGTGACCGAAGCAGCCCGTTGTTCTATTTACAAGAATGCAGGTTTTACGGAAAATAAGAACGAATACCTTCCAATTCCATTCGAACAGATCAGTGCCAGTAACGGAAATTATACACAGAATTTCGGTTGGTAACCATCAATCTTAAAACAAAGAATAAAATGAAATCAATCATAAAACAACTCTATACCATCCTGTTGGTGACTGTAGCATGTCTGACAGTTGCGGGATGTAGCGATGACTTCAAATCCAATCTTCGTCTGGACGGAGATGTATGGGTGAACTCTATCAAACTGGATGAATACGCAGGGACGATCGATTATCAGAATAAGACAATCGTAGTGGGAGTTCCTTACGATTATGACGTTACCCGGATGGCCGTCAGTGAAATCAATCTTTCCGAAGGTGCTACGGCGAGCATCGCTGTCGGTGAAACAATCGACTTTTCTCTTCCCGTATCTTTGACCGTGAAGAATGGCGACGTACAGATGAGCTATACGATTACCGTGAAGAGAGACGAAGCAAAGATACTGACCTTTAAGTTGAATGATACGTATGTCGGAAAAGTAGACCAGCTATCAAAAACAATCTCTGTAGTTGTTCCGCTGACAGTGGATATTACCCAGTTGAAAGGTACATTCACCGGATCAGATGGAGTTACTGTGACTCCGGCATCCGGCAGCATCCAGGACTTTACCAACCCTGTCACTTATACGGCAACTTACCGTTCGGCAGTGACTCCTTATGTAGTAACAGTTACTCAAGGAAATGTAATTCCGACTGCCTTTATCGGCACAGCTTCTTCTG
>NZ_JBCOCI010000190.1:0-2615 GCF_040929485.1 Phocaeicola sp. RTP21198st1_B8_RTP21198_201120
GATTTGACATTCTCATAAGCCTTTTCCGGTTGATGATTTAAAATGACTGAACCGACAATTCTTCCATCATATCTTGCTACGTAAAGCGTTTCATCATTTACACCGGCAACCGCATCTTCCCGAACAGGATAAACACCTTTTATCCACCCGGGATAATTAGTCGTAGCAGCCAGATAATCATTCAGTTCATCATACAGCTTTTCCAGTTCATCTATATCAGCAGAAGTTCCGGGCTCTATTGTAAATTTCATATATACACACTGTTTATCTTTTTATCAGTTCTTCAATCTTTCCACCTGTAATATAAGGTATACATTCGGATATCTTCTCAATACTCCAATCCCACCATTGCAATTTCTGCAATTGAACAATCGTATTCTCATCAAAACGCTTCCGAATTTCTTTAGCTGGTGTCCCACCTACTATCGTATAAGGAGGAACATCTTTAGTAACCACTGCCCGCGACGCAATAACCGCTCCATCTCCGATATGAACTCCTGCCATGATAACAGCTTCATATCCAATCCAGACATCATTACCTATTACTATATCCCCTTTATTATCCCAAGCAGAAGTTACATCTCCTTTATCTAAATTCCATTCCTCAAAAAAGATAGGAAACGTATAATTGGATAAAGAACCCAATGTGTGGTTTGCGCTGTTAAAAAGAAATTTGGCTCCACAAGCAATGGAACAGAATTTGCCAATTATCAATCGGTCTTTATTAATCGGATAATGATATAATACATTGTTCTTCTCAAAAAGAACAGGATCATTTACAAAGTCATTGTATATTGTATAATCACCTACCATAATGGCAGGATTCTTAATCACTGTATTCAGATAAACAGTCTGGAAATCATTGGTGCGAGGATATGTTTTTGAATTCATTGTGTCAGCAGAAGAGGATTTATATTACATAGCAAATATACAAGATAAATTTCAGACTATCACACAACGAACTAAATATGTATCCCATATTGATGCTTCACTTCAGCCATTACAAACGTGCTTTCCAGTGATCCTAAGCTATCAATCGTCCCCAACACATTCAGAATAAACTCCTGATAGTATTTCATATTGGGAGCATGAATCTTCAACAGGTAATCATAACTTCCTGATATGTTATAACATTCGGTTACTTCAGGAATATCCTGTATAATCCGTGTAAACTCGGCTGCTATATCCCTGTTCAGACGTCTAAGCTTCACACTGCAGAATACGACAAATCCCTGATTCAGCTTTTCCGCATCCAATACGGCAATATACTTCTTTATATATCCTCCACTCTCCAACCGTTTAAGACGTTCAAAAACAGGAGTTGAAGAAAGGCTCACCCGTGCAGCCAACTCTTTTGTCGTCAATCGGGCGTTTTCTTGCAAAGTACGGAGTATTTGCAAATCGACTCTATCCAGTTTATCAAAAGTATCCATAAGAAAAATATTCTTCTAAAAGGTGATTTCTAGGAATAGCACAGTTATATTATTCCATATAATGGCACAAAAATAGTATTATTTTCTATATTTCAGATATATATTGTTCGATATATCTTCATCCAATAACTTTGCAAGAAAATAAAGAAAGAATATTAAACTTAAAAAATATACGATTATGGCAACAAAGAATTTACATTTCGAGACTTTACAAGTTCATGTAGGACAAGAACAAGCAGATCCGGCAACAGATGCCCGTGCAGTACCTATTTATCAGACTACTTCTTATGTATTTCACAACTCCGCTCACGCAGCCGCACGTTTCGGCCTGCAGGACCCGGGAAACATCTACGGTCGTCTGACCAACTCCACTCAAGGAGTTTTTGAACAACGCGTAGCCGCTCTTGAAGGAGGAGTAGCAGGGCTGGCAGTTGCTTCGGGTGCCGCTGCTATCACTTATGCTTTCGAGAACATCACTCGTGCAGGCGACCATATTGTGGCAGCCAAAACTATTTATGGAGGAAGCTATAACTTACTGGCTCATACCTTACCCAGTTATGGCATCACAACAACATTCGTTGATCCAAGTGATTTATCGAACTTTGAAAAAGCCATTCAGGAAAATACGAAAGCCGTATTTATCGAGACATTGGGAAATCCGAACTCAAATATCATTGATATAGAGGCAGTAGCTGAAATAGCCCACCGCCACAAAATACCTTTGATTATTGACAACACATTTGGTACCCCGTATTTAATCCGCCCTATCGAACACGGAGCAGATATCGTAGTACATTCCGCAACAAAATTCATTGGCGGACACGGTTCGTCATTAGGAGGAGTCATTGTAGATTCGGGCAAATTCGACTGGGTAGCTTCCGGCAAATTTCCACAACTAACCGAACCTGATCCATGCTATCATGGCGTACGCTTCGTTGATGCAGCCGGTCCGGCTGCCTATGCCATCCGTATCCGTGCTATTCTGCTGCGCGACACAGGTGCCACCATCAGTCCATTCAACGCTTTTATCCTGTTGCAAGGCTTGGAAACTCTTTCCTTGCGCGTAGAACGCCATGTAGAAAATGCATTGAAGGTAGTGAATTTCTTAAACAATCATCCGAAAGTGAAGAAAGTGAACCATCCGTCATTATCCAATCATCCTGACCATGCACTGTATCAACG
>NZ_JBCOCI010000191.1:0-2520 GCF_040929485.1 Phocaeicola sp. RTP21198st1_B8_RTP21198_201120
ATACCTGAATGGTTCAAGATGAAATTCAAAGAATTCAAAAAGAGGAAAAACAGACCGAAAAGAGGATTAAGAACATAATATTCAATAACAAAAAAACAAAAATGCAATTCTGATAGTCAATGAATTGCATTTTTATTTCTATTTTTGCAGTCATTTGCGAGGCTGAACAATAATATAAATTTAACAAGATATCATGAAAAAGAAAATGATCATTGTATTTTTAAGTACAAGTATATCGCTGCTATTTTCTTCATGTTCAACTATACTAGAAATTATAACAGGAGATAGACAATGTATATATCCTAATTGTACAGAACGGGCAACCAGCAACTCTGCTTATTGCTCATATCACAAACCGTACTACTTAAAATAAACGCTTTATCTACTTAAATTAACACGTTGAGAAAGATTTAAAATGCCTTATTTCAAAATATTTTCAGGTATTTGAGGAAATAGAGCCACATCTCCATTCACTGAGTATTCCGTATCCTCTTCTTGCATTTACATCGTAGGAGCAAATGCAATATCTGAACGTGTGTTTATAAACTTTAATATTTGGTCCCAATCCACACCTAAATACTTACTTATAATACTATATGTTGCAGAAGAAGAACCTATCAAATTTAATTTATAACCTGATGCAGTAATATTTTCATTAGTTAGTTTGCCATCTTCGTCTGTTTTATAGGTTAATGTCAAAAATGGAATTGTTTCATATGAGAGGTTGGGGTTATTATTTTTCCCGACTGAGAATTTATAACACCCCTTACTTATAAGATTCTCATCTATTTTATGCTCTAAATAGTTGTATGTAAAAAAGCAACATTCCTTAGCTTCATTATTTTTCAAATAAACATTTATCTCACTCATAAGATTTTTTATCTAAATGAAAAGGTGTAATTTCAAACTTTTCATCATTGCAACTTGTCATACAAAACACACTTAGTAAGACAACAATAAAAGCATTTTTTACTTTCATGATATAATTACTTATTAAAAACAAAAATACCCAATCTTACATATAAGGAGATGTAAAATTGGGTATTTACTCTATAATCTACTAATAATCAACATTTTGCGGTATTTACGGAACTAACAAATTTTGAAATAACTCGTAATATTCAGCATGTTATGAAGCTTCTCCGAAAAAAGCCCTCGGTTTTGTACCTACATAATTTCTATGTTCTTTTAATAGGCATTTACCTTATTCCGACAGTTTAAAGATATTTATTTTTTAATGAAATATCAAATGAATCACTTATAAACATTAAATATTTTCCTGTTTACATGAAGTTATTCTAATATTTTGCGTATGTCTGTAATAATTGAGTTTGGAAATAACTTTAAATATTTACTACAATGCAATCTTTATTCAAACAATTAAAGATAGAAAAGGTCTATGAACTTCTTTTTCCAGAGAAAAAGAAAGGATTGGCTGTTATCTGGTTATATGAACGGATGAAGAATGGAGAATTTAAGCATGAAATTTTTAAGGAGAAAGATATACATCATGCTTTTGAAGCAGTAAGTCTTATCAAAGGTGAACCTGTAAGATTACAATGGGTAACTTATACCGCATACATTCTAGAGTTATAGGAATTTTATTTTATCTATAATGATGAAAGCCAAACCTATATGTTTACCGATTTTGGTTTTCAGGTATGTGATAAGATATACCATCTGATATCTCAGCATTTTAATCCTACTTTTATAGAAATAACTTGTGCGGAACTGCATGAAAAACTTGAAGTTGCTGCTACAGAAGAGCAAATAAAAAATTGGCTTACAGTAGTAAACTTGTTTAAGCCCCAAACTCTTTTACTGGAGCAAGTCAACTATCTTAATCAGCAGATTGACCGTTCTGTAACAGCCTTAAGTGAAAAAGTCAAAAGACATAAAGAAACTTTGCTCGTGGCTTTACAGGAAATAGAAAAGCAAATAGATGCCATACGTCAGCAAAATAGGGAATTAAGAGCAGCCTTCCGAGAAACTGACCTGATGAATGATATTCTTATTTCGCATCCAGTACGCGATGACAGTGAAGAAGTAGACGATCTCATAAGCGAAGCCATCTCATATTTTGAAGGCATTCATTTCCGTTTAGCAATGGTAGACTCACGTATTGATAAAATACAGCCTAAAATAAAACAGTTTTTTGCCTCTCTCAACCGTGACATATTTAATACAAAAGTAGAGAAGTTCTTGTATTTCCTGCTCGAAAAAAGCCAGATTACAGATAAACAAATACAGTTTCCAATTCCCTATAACGGAACAATTCAATTGGCAGCCCCCCCCCTCTTTACTTCTATAGATAGCTGTTTTCACAATTGGTAGAGGCTCTGAAAAGAGGTGCTCATATACAATATGAAGGAGATAAAACACTTTTTCTTTATCTAAATAAATATGTAGATAATCTAACAGTCTATTTCGAACGACATGAGAATATAACCTTAATTCCGCAACACTATTATAAATTAAACTTTTTAAGTACCTGAGCAACAAAAAGTTGCTCAGGATTTT
>NZ_JBCOCI010000192.1:0-2505 GCF_040929485.1 Phocaeicola sp. RTP21198st1_B8_RTP21198_201120
GTGCCTGACCTTATTCCCACTGATGCGGCAAGTCTGGAAACGATACGTCGCAAAGCCTATATGAAGCCACATATTGCCGAGCGGCTTGTCTCCAAAGATGGTACGCTCTCGTGGATTATTCTCAAGTTGCGTACCTTTCCTAAAGATTCAGTGTGGAATAAAGGTAAGAATGCCGTTTCTCCTGAAGTGCTAACGGGGAATGAGCTGGAGCATATCATCACTAAAGACAAATACCAAAAGCTCCATCCCAAAGGCACAGGCTTGCCCTACGTTACCGCCATGAAGATGAAATGGATTGGCAAAGAGATGCCCCGTGTGATGGGCATTGCCGCACTCGTTTCCATTCTTATTTTGTTACTCATAACACGCTCCCTACGAGGCGTTGTCGTTCCACTTATCACGACGGCAGGCTCAATTTTGATTGTGTATGGACTGTTGGGATATGTCGGCATGACGATAGACAGCGGTATGATGATGATACCTATGCTGTTGGCGTTTGCCGTCTCGATAGCCTATAACATACATATCTTTTCCTATTTCAAACGGCAATTCCTTCTACACGGAGAACGTCGACGAGCCGTAGAAGAGACCGTGGGTGAAATGGGCTGGCCTGTGTTGTTCAGTGCACTCACCACCTTTGCCGCCCTGCTGTCGTTTCTCGCTATTCCGATGCAGCCCATGCGGTTCATTGGTATCGCTACCTCCTCGTGCGTGATGCTGGCTTTCTTCATTGCCATTACACTGATGCCCGTGCTGTTGAGTTTTGGCAAGAACGGCAAACCTCATCCCAAAGTGCAGGAAACCGGCGGACGGTGGCTCGACCATCAACTGGGGCGTTTGGGAGAAAGCGTACTCCGGCATGGCACATTGATCCTATGGATTGCAGGGCTGCTTACCGCAGCACTCATTTATCAATTCACCAAGATAGAGACCGCCTTTGACATAGAACGCACCATGGGACGTAAAATAGCCTATGTAAACAATCTGCTGGAAGTAGGTGAAAGCGAACTGGGATCCATCTACACCTACGACGTCATGATAGACCTGCCCGAAGACGGCTTGACAAAATCGCCGGCAATGCTTGTACGCTTAGACTCTCTGGCACAAAAGGCCGAAGGCTATAAGCTAACCAAGCGAACGACTACAGTGCTGAATATCCTAAAAGACCTGAATCAAACCCTGCACGAAGGAGATGCGGCTTATTATCGTATTCCGACGAATCCGGAAGAGGTGGCACAACTGCTGCTCCTTTACGAGAATGCAGGCGGTAGCGAAGCGGAATATTGGATCGATTACGACTATCGACGTTTGCGCCTGATGGTGGAGATCAGCAGTTTTGACTCCGGCGAGGTAGAACGAGAGTTGAACGATATTGCAGCCAATGCCGCCAGGCTCTTCCCCGAAGCTTCTGTCACTACAGTGGGTAGTATTCCGCAATTTACCGTGATGATGCAGTACGTGGCTCGCGGGCAGATGGTTTCATTTGCCATCTCTCTCCTTATTATCGGCATCCTAATGATGTTGGTCTTTGGCAGTGTACGCATCGGGCTTATCGGTTTGATACCCAATATCACTCCGGCTTTGGTGGTCGGCGGACTGATGGGATGGCTGGGCTACCCGTTGGATATGATGACCGCAACCATTATGACGATGATCCTCGGTTTGGCTGTCGACGACACCATTCACTTCATCAACCACGGGCATTTGGAGTTCGACCGTCGAGGTAATTGTCGGGATGCCATTCTCCGCTCGTTCCGTACGGTCGGGACACCAATCATTCGGACCAGTGTCGTGATATGTGCGAACTTCGCTATTTACATGACTTCCGAAGGCCTCTCTTTTATACACATGGGTCTGCTCTCCGTAGCGGGTATCGTATCGGCACTCGTGGCCGACCGCTGCGTTACACCCGTGTTATTCCAAAAGTTCCGGTTATTCGGGAAAGAGATAGAAACCAATGAAACAATCAATTAATATGAATACATTAAAGAAACTTCAATTTTACATGGACAAACGCAAGGTGCTTATGCCCATAGCCCTGACACTGTCGGGATTAAGCGGTCTGCTCTCGCTTATGCCGTTCATCTTCATTTGGCTTATCGTACGCTCGCTACTATTGACTGGCAGCGTTGCCTCAGGAATCCCTATCAACGTCTATGCATGGTGGGCGGTAGGCACAGCCGTTGCCGGCCTTGTCATTTACTTTGCCGGGCTGATGCTTTTGCACTTAGCGGCGTTCCGGGTAGAAACCAATATGCGACGTACGGCCCACACGTTTGTCGCACATCTCTTGCCCGACCTGGCGGGGAGTTTTATAGCCCCGCTGTCGGTTATAATATTGATCTTCGTCTTCAACTGGCAACTTGGTCTGGCGTGCCTGATCCCCCTCACGGCGGCTGTCTTCATCATGACACGGATGAATACAACTGCTCAGAAGGCGTTCCAAAATGAATACCTCGGAGCACAAGAGCATATGAGCAGCGAAGCGGTGGAATACGTACGTGG
>NZ_JBCOCI010000193.1:0-821 GCF_040929485.1 Phocaeicola sp. RTP21198st1_B8_RTP21198_201120
CTATCTACTATTATAAAGGTCCGGGGCAAAATGCATTGACCGCTGCCGGTATGGAGGTGGTTCCTTCCCTATACAATCTTCTGGTCCGCATGAAACAGGAAGGATACAACATATCCGGTCTGCCTGCAAATGCTGAAAAACTGGGTAAAATGATACAGGCTCAAGGCGCTGTGTTCAACTCTTACGCAGAGGGAGCCTTTAATGACTTTATGCAAAAAGGACATCCCGAACTTATCACCAAAGATCAATATGAAAGTTGGGTGAAAGAGTCACTCCGCCCTGAAAAATATCAGGAAGTGGTGGATGCTTTCGGCGAATAACGACGGTAAATTGGGTATTGCCCGTCTGCAATTCGGGAATGTAGTCTTAATGCCACAAAATGCTGCCGGAAGCGGGGACAACTCCTTCCAAGTGATTCATGGCACTAATATGGCTCCTCCTCATACTTATATTGCTTCCTATCTATGGATGCAACATGGTTTCAAGGCTGACGCACTGATCCATTTCGGTACACATGGAAGTCTTGAATTTACTCCCAGAAAACAAGTGGCATTGTGCAGCAACGACTGGCCGGATCGCCTGGTTGGAGCAGTTCCGCACTTCTATATCTACTCTATTGGTAATGTTGGTGAAGGAATGATGGCTAAACGCCGTTCGTATGCCACCATACAGTCGTACCTCACTCCTCCTTTCCTTGAAAGCAGTGTGCGTGGTATTTATCGGGAGCTGATGGAAAAAATCAAGATTTACAATAACTCTCACAAAGAGAATAAAGATCAGGAATCATTAGCTGTCAAAACGCTGACTGTGAAAATGGGAAT
>NZ_JBCOCI010000193.1:831-2504 GCF_040929485.1 Phocaeicola sp. RTP21198st1_B8_RTP21198_201120
CCACCCAACTCTACACAATGGGAGTTCCTTATGAAGCGGAACGGATCACTTCTTCCGTCTATGCAATGGCTACAGAACCTATCGCATACAGCCTGCTGGCTCTTGACAAGCAACGTGGTAAAGCGACAGATGCCGTTAGCAAGCACCGCAGCCTCTTTACACAACAGTACTTGACTCCTGCTCGCCATCTGGTAGAAAAGTTGCTCGCTAATCCTGCACTGGCCACAGATGAACTGATTTGTCGTACAGCCGGTATCACCGCACAGGAACTAGCCAAGGCTCGTCAAATAGAGGCAGACCGCAATGCTCCGAAAGGTATGATGGCAATGATGATGGCTGCATCGGCAAAGAGTGAACAATCCGACGAAAAGAAAGCAGGTAAAGGATGAAGAAAATGGGCGCCAACATGGATCCTGAAAAAGCAATGGAAATGGCTAAGTCTATGGGAGCAAGTCCGGAAGCATTGAAGAAAATGGAAGCCGGAATGAAAGCTAATAAAGAAAAAGCTGCCGGATCTTCTGACAAACAGGGAAACAGTGGAAAGCAAGAAAAGCCTCAAGGTATGGCTGCCATGATGGCCGCTATGGGAAAAGCTCCGAAAGAATACAGTAAAGAAGAAATCGAACTGGCACTTGCCATCGCTGAAGTAGAGCGTACAATCAAGAATGTAGGCAACTACAAGAACGCACTTCTGACAAGTCCCGAAGAAGAGTTAAGCAGTCTGATGAATGCATTGAAAGGTGGATACACCGCTCCTACTCCCGGAGGTGATCCGATTGCTAATCCGAATGCTTTACCAACCGGACGTAATATGTATGCTATCAATGCCGAAGCAACTCCTACAGAATCCGCTTGGGAAAAAGGTATCGCTTTAGCCAAACAAACGATTGATACTTACAAGCAACGTCACAATGATTCAATCCCACGTAAAGTGAGTTATACTCTCTGGTCTTCCGAATTTATAGAAACCGGTGGGGCTACTATTGCTCAAGTACTGTATATGCTGGGAGTAGAACCTGTTCGTGACGCATTCGGTCGTGTCAGTGATCTAAAACTGATTCCTTCAGCCGAACTGGGACGTCCACGTATCGACGTAGTAGTTCAGACTTCCGGACAACTCCGTGATATCGCCGCTTCCCGCCTCTTCCTGATTAACCGTGCAGTAGAAATGGCTGCGGCAGCGAAAGACGACAAGTTTGAAAATCAGGTAGCTGCCAGTGTGGTAGAAGCTGAAAGAGTCCGAAAGATGCCCGCGAAATGGCTTCTTTCCGAGTATTCGGAGGTGCTAATGGCATGTATGGTACAGGAATTCAAGGAATGGTGGAATCCGGCGACCGCTGGGAAAGTGAATCGGAAATTGCAGATACTTACCTCAACAATATGGGAGCCTTCTACGGTGACGAAAAACACTGGGAAGTCTTTCAGAAATTTGCCTTTGAAGCAGCATTGAACAGTACTGATGTTGTCGTTCAGCCCCGCCAAAGTAACACTTGGGGAGCATTGAGCCTCGACCACGTATATGAATTCATGGGAGGTATGAATCTTGCCGTACGCAATGTTACCGGTAAAGACCCGGACGCTTATCTTAGCGACTACCGGAACCGCAACAACATGAAAATGCAAGAACTTAAGCAAGCAGTCGGTGTAGAAAGCCGTACAACGATTCTGAATCC
>NZ_JBCOCI010000194.1:0-394 GCF_040929485.1 Phocaeicola sp. RTP21198st1_B8_RTP21198_201120
CAAATGCCAAGATTACTCAAAACAGATCATATAATTATAAGTGGGAAAATATCGTAACTTACAACTTTAATATTGCTAAGATACATGAATTTACGCTTACTGGTGTGTCTACCTGGAACCATAACCAGACGGATAACACGGAAATGACAGGAACAGGTATTGCTAACAATAAATATTTGTGGGAAGGATTGGAAAAAGCTGCCGTTCAGAAAAATTCATCCAGTTATACCATGTCTAAAGGAGTCGGATTAGTAGGACGTATCAACTACTCTTTATTGGGTAGGTATTTGCTTTCTGCTTCTATTCGTCGGGATGGTTCTTCACGTTTGGCTAAAGATCATAAATGGTCTAATTTCCCGGCTGTTTCATTGGGATGGCGTATTTCTGACGAGAA
>NZ_JBCOCI010000194.1:404-2504 GCF_040929485.1 Phocaeicola sp. RTP21198st1_B8_RTP21198_201120
GTACAAGAAACTGGTTGGATAATTTAAAAATTCGTGTGGGTTACGGTATTTCTGGTACGGCCAGTATTGATCCTTATTCTTCCTCTTCTTCTCTGGAGTCCGGATGGTTGACATTAGGTGGTGAAAAAACGCAGATTTATAATCTCACTAAAATAATAGCTAATCCGGAACTGACATGGGAACGTTCAAAGAACACCAATATCGGTATTGATGCTTCTTTCCTGAATAATCGTATCAATGTAACATTGGATATGTATAAGACTAAGACGGAAGGTGTGATATGGAAAAAATCATTACCTGTAGTGAACGATTCCTATAGTTCTAAAGAGCAATATCTGACCAATATAAACTTGTGTGAAACTAAAAATAAAGGTCTTGAGCTTGCTTTGAATACCCGCAACATTGAAACTAAAAATTTTCAATGGACATCGGCTCTGACTTTTGCATATAATAAGGAAGAGATTACGAAACTGACCGGAACTGCTAATGATAAAGTAATCAATGGCGATTATACGTATGCGGTAGGTAGTGCAATCAACTCTTTTTATCACTACAAATTGGATGGTATCTGGCAGAAAGGTGAAGAAGCTGATGCTGCTGTGTTTGGACTGAAGCCGGGATCTATAAAGATTAATGTGCCTGATATGGTGCGGCATACGGATACGGACGGTAGTGTCTACTATACGAAGGTGAATGCTGACGGACAGGAAATCCGTTATGATGCTTCTAATACATATTCTGTGTCTGCTGATGATTATCAAGTATTGGGACATAACTCTCCGGATTGGACAATGGGTTTCCAGAATACTTTGACATATAAAGATTTTGATTTAAGTATTTATATGTATATGCGTTGGGGACAGATGCTTAAATATTCTGTATTGACGGATTATGACCCGACAGGGTTGAACAACTATCCTACTTATTTCAATGTATGGTCTGAAACAAATCCTTCGAACGATTTTCCAGCCATGGATGCTTCTATCAAGGATAAGTTGAGCTATTATCCAGGCTTTGCAGCGTTGTCGTATGTAGATGGATCATTCTTTAAAATAAAGAATATAACATTTGGATATACTATGCCTGATAAATTGGCTAAAAAATTGGGATTGGGCAAGCTCCGTGTGTATGGAACGATTACTAATCCATTCGTTATTGCAAAAAGTCATTTGTTGAAGGATTATGATCCGGAAATGAATGGTGGTTTGAACTATCCATTGACAAAACAGTTAGTCTTTGGTCTTAATCTTTCATTTTAATTCTCTAAACTGATAAATAATGAAGAAATTAGTATATAATGTGGCCTTAGCATTGTGTGCGATGGTTACTATCAATTCATGTTCATTGGATGAATATAATCCAATGGAAGTTACTGGCGAAGAAACGTTGGCTACGTTTGACGGGTGGTACGGAATGCAAACCCAGTGTTATAATCCTATTTATAGTCAGTTGTATACTGTGACAGACTTTTTATCTGTTGCAGAGGCTGGTACGGATACGTGGTTGACGGCAAATAATAATGATAACTCAAAAGAACTCTTTTATTATGAATCTCTGACGCCGAGTAAAGATAAGGCATGGGATAAATTATTTATGCAGGCGTATACTGCTTTGGGGATATGTAATACCGTTATAAACCGTGCGGAAAGTGTAGAAGGAAATGCGGATGATATTCGTGTGTTAACAGCCGAAGCACGTTGTTTGCGTGGTTTTTATCATTTGATATTGACTACATATTTTGGTCCGATCACTCTTTGTATGAATGAAGCGGGAAATAATATTGTGTTGGAACCTAAACGTAATACGTTATCTGAAATTTATTCATACATCATTGATGATTTGAAATATGCTGCAGATAATCTGAATACAACTCCTTACGGTAATAATCGTGCCCGTGTTTCAAAAAAATCGGCTATGGGACTTTTGGCTCGTGCCTACATACAAGGAGCCGGCCAGGGGTTGAGTGAGAATGGTGTTTCTTACTGGCAAAGAGCGGCAGATGTTGCAGAAAGCTTTATTGCGGATACAGAAGCTGGCGGAGGTACTTATGGAGGTTATCTTTATAAAGATATATCGGATATGTGGGCTGATGGCAATAAC
>NZ_JBCOCI010000195.1:0-2492 GCF_040929485.1 Phocaeicola sp. RTP21198st1_B8_RTP21198_201120
TCTGCAAATTCAGTAATGAGAGGACGTGTAAACGCAATAAGGACGTTCAAGGGCTTAGTTGCGGATTTGAGGTAAAATAGGAAAATGGTTGGCTATGCAATTGGGGAAAGATCCTTCTACCATATCCAAATGGTGCTCGAATACCATTTAACCACCGTTAGAAACACTTGATCAAATTGCAGTAGTACTTAGAGTAGACAGAAGGGATTTATTAAACAAAAGTCAATATTGAACTTAGCTATACAAGAAGATGGCAACTAATACATATATGTTAGAATATGATGCATTTATCCGATCAATAAAACAAAACAAGAATGTTTCTCATGCTGTTTTGTTAGGGGCAGGAGCATCAATTTCTTCCCAAATACAGTCTGCGGCAGATTGTATTTGGGAGTGGAAGCGTGATATATATTCTTCCAATAATCCCAATACGACTTTAATTGTATCAAACTTCAGGTCTGAAGCCGTTCGTAGGAGTATCCAAGCATGGCTTGATGCGCAGGGAGAATATCCTTTAATGGGATCTTCTGACGAATATTCATTTTATGCGGAAAAAGCTTACCCTATTGAGGCAGACAGACAAAAGTATTTTGAACAATTAGCATATAATAAAGCACCATATATTGGATATAAGCTACTCTGCATGTTGAATAATGCAGGGATTGTTAAATCTGTGTGGACAACAAACTTTGATGGGTTGACCGAGAGAGCTGCTCATCAAATGAACATTACACCTATATGTATAACTTTAGATGATCCAGAAAGAATTTTCAGAAATGAGAATTCTCATGAATTATTATACATAGCACTTCATGGTGATTACAAGTATTCAAAATTAAAAAATACAAATCAAGAATTAGACACACAAAACAATATCTTTAAAGATGCTTTAAAACGATATTTTGTAGATAAAAATTTAATTGTAATGGGTTATAGTGGCCGAGATAAATCCTTAATGAATGCTTTGAAAGAAGCATTCTCACAACCAGGATCAGGTCGCTTATATTGGTGTGGATTTGGTGATGATATATGCAGTGAAGTAAAAGACTTAATTGATATTGCAAGAGTGAATAACCGCATTGCCTACTTTATTTCAACAGATGGGTTTGATAAGACTATACTTCAGCTAAGTAGGGCCTGCTTTGAGGATGACATAGTTAAACAGGAAGAAATAAAGAAACTAATAAAATCTACAATAAAGAAAGACGAAACCAAGACTAGCTTTAGAATAGAATCTCCGCGTGATGATAAATTCGTAAAAAGCAATCTCCATCCTGTGGCTTTTCCGAAAGATGTATATCAATTTGAAATAAAAACAAATGGAGAACATTTATGGAATAATATAGACCAAATTATAGGTAACAATAGAGACATTGTTGCAGTTCCATTCAAAGGGAAAGTATTTGCTGTTTCATCAATAGCAAAAGTAAAAGAAATATTTGGAGATTATCTTAAGGGAGATATTCTTAAAGATCCTATAGGAGTAGATGATATACGAAAAGTTTCTGTCTTTCAACGTCTAATGATGAAGTCTATATTGATAGGTATTTCAAAATCAGCCAATTTAGAGACTGATGGCAAGTGGAAATTATGGAAGAAAACAACTTCAAAGAAAGCTGTTAATGGTATTGAGTATTTTATAGCTGATGCTGTTGAATTATCGTTCTTTTTCGGAAAAGATACCAAATTCGCATATCTTAGTATTAAACCAACAATTCACATCTATACTCTTTCTAATGAAATTATTCCAAAAGATATTAAGTTACAATTTACGAAAGAGAAATTCGACAGATTATATAATGCACAATATGATCAGGCATTGGAAGATTGGAATAGTCTAATCTTCCATAATAACTCTCTGCGATTTACTTTTCCTATACTGACAACGAGCGATATGAGTTTTTCAATATCCAATAATGTGGCTTTTTCAGGAATTAAAGTATTGAATGACAAGTATAAGTCATATCCAATCAGTATGGAGCAAAAAAAGATTGTTTTTAAAGGTGTTGAGTTTTTGGAGCCACAATTACTATTTCAGAATAAAAATAGCGACTTCAAATCTAGAGATTTTCATCCAATGAGAGGCTTGGTAAACCATTATCCATTTGATTATCAGAATAATGGAATTACCAATACCTTCAATGTTGAATTAGGCGTATTATGTCCTTCAAAGTATTCTACTCGGTTATATGATTTTCTCATGAAATTAAATACCCAGCATAAGGCTCCAGAAAAGAGTGAATATATAATTGATTATATTGGATTCAATCAAATATACAATATACCAATTGAAATTCCTTTGATAAATGGTGAAAAGTGGATAGATGTGAAATTCAGCTCATCTACATCCATCAAGGATGGTGCATTGAATTTAGCTCGGACTATTTGTACCAAAATAGAAGCTTTGCATGAGAGTTATAAACCTCAAATCCGCAACTAAGCCCTTGAACGTCCTTATTGCGTTTACACGTCCTCTCATTACTGAATTTGCA
>NZ_JBCOCI010000196.1:0-965 GCF_040929485.1 Phocaeicola sp. RTP21198st1_B8_RTP21198_201120
GTATTGTCCGGAGCATACAATACTGCATCCAACAAATCATTTTCAATCTGCTGATAAGCTTCAAGTTCCGTATTTTGTTTGGGGAAATATTGCGGATATACCTCATCAATGTTTTCAGAAGTAATATCATCAGCCACCGTTGTAATCACCGGAAAATCACCCCACAGACGTACCATGTCAAACATTACCATGGCACGGAATATCTTCGCTTCTGCTTTGTATTGCGCCCGTTCGGCAGTAGTCAACGAATTATCTGTCACCAGGTCAATGTTACAAATGAGTTTATTGGCACGGGCCACATCCTCCAAATAACGGTTCCAGTCACGTTCCAACACAGAATTGGAACCTTCAATCGAATTATTCTCAAACGGGACAACTTCCGCTCCGGTAGTACCGGCATAAGCAAATCCACATACCAATGTTCCTGACGGTCACGCATTTGATTATAAAGCGTTGTCAGATGACTTTCAACTGCAGCTTTATCCTTGAATACGATTTTTGTACCATCACTTGTCACCCCTTCCGTCACATCCGAATAGGTGTCTAATGGCTCATAATTCAGCGAGCAGGAAGAAAGTCCCAATAGCAAGCCGGAGGTTAATCCGTAAAATATAGTTCTTAGTTTCATAATCTTTCCTTTCATTAGAATTCAACATTAATACCAAACACGTATGATCTGCAATGCGGGTAAGTACCCCAATCAATACCTTGTACCGTACCGCTGTTACCCCATTGGTTTACTTCCGGGTCCATTCCCGAATAGTTGGTCCATGTCAATGCGTTGTTTACAAAAGCGTAGATATTTATATTCTTCAACATCAGCTTCTTTATCCAGTTTTCTGGAAGATCATAGGCTATACGTACGTTCTGCAGACGAATAAAGGAAGCATCTTCCAGATAGAACGAGTTACCCATACGTGCATTGTTATAATCATCATTATACGGACGCGGATAGATAGCCTGGT
>NZ_JBCOCI010000196.1:975-1678 GCF_040929485.1 Phocaeicola sp. RTP21198st1_B8_RTP21198_201120
GGAAACATCCTTCAATCTTAGATAACTGCCATCTTCTACAAAATAGGTAGAATTGAGTAATTTGAAATTAGCCTTAGGCACGTCTGTTATCTGTCCGGGTATTTTCCAACGATTCAGTACACGGGCCGACTGATTCTTACCATCATACATACCTTCCGTTTCAATACGTGAAGCATTATAAATATCGTTTCCATAAGAACCTTGGATAAAGATACTCAAATTAAAGCCTTTCCATGAAAAGGTATTAGTCATACCATAGGTAAAATCGGGATTCGGATCACCGATATAGGTACGGTCGGAAGATGATATTTTACCGTCATTGTTCAAATCACGATACATCAATTCACCGGTTTCAGGATCTACCCCATCACTTATATAACCGTAGAAACCTCCCAAAGCACGGCCCGGCTCATTACGTACAACATAGTCATTCACCACATCCGCAGTTTTAGCATCGTAATAAACTTTCTGTAATTCCAGCTTTGTCAATTTATTCCGGTTAAAAGAGATATTGAAGTCTGTATCCCATGTAAATGCTCCTCCACGAAGATTTTTCGAACTAATAGAAAGCTCAAAACCCTGATTTACCATTTCACCCTCGTTACGGGCAATAGACGTAGCGGCTGCGGCACCGGCAGGTAATGACACATTCATCAACATGTTTTTGGTCTTCTTATAATAATAGTCGGCATTAAACGTCAAC
>NZ_JBCOCI010000196.1:1688-2464 GCF_040929485.1 Phocaeicola sp. RTP21198st1_B8_RTP21198_201120
GGTCAGATCCAGACCTATATTGGTCTGTGTCGTGGTTTCCCATGTTAAATCAGATGTACGCAAGTTGGCCTGGCTAATGGTAGGAACAGCATTTGCATAATCAGTCGAATCACCTTCGCCGCCTTTCTTAAACCATTCGATACGGCCGATATTGTAACGCTGCAAATATGCATAGTCACCAATACCCGACTGGTTACCGGTTTGTCCCCAGCCACCGCGCAATTTTAAATCGTCAATCCATGTCAGGTTCTCCATGAACTTTTCCGAAGAAATACGCCAGGCTGCAGAGAATGAAGGAAATACGCCCCAACGATGATCGGGATGTAATTTAGAAGAACCATCGGCACGAAGATTAGCTGTTACCAAGTATTTACTGTCGAAGTTATAAGCTACACGTCCGAAGAATGACATAATTCCCCATTGAGATGCACCCGTACCTGTATTATCCCAAGATATTTTATTGGCAGCATTCAATGTTTGAATCTGATCGCTACGATAGTGAGAGCCGTTGATCCAGCTATTTGAATAGTCTGAATCCGTCCATGACGAACCGGCCATTACTTCCAAGCCATGTTTCTTGAAATTTTTATTATAAGTCAATACATTATCAAATGTCAGCACTGTGTTCATATTCCGATTGTCCGAAGCCTCACCGTACTGATTGCGGCCCCAAGCAGTAGAAATCGGATCAAGAAAAGTGGTATTAACGGCGTTGCGACGGTCAAGAGTAAGAGTAGACTTGAACTTCAGTTCCGGAAATGGAGTCAGCAATATAT
>NZ_JBCOCI010000197.1:0-2455 GCF_040929485.1 Phocaeicola sp. RTP21198st1_B8_RTP21198_201120
GAAATGGAGTTTGAACTGATTGGGACGCCTACTTATAGTAGTACTTCGGTTATGGACGCGACACGCCCTTATTTGGAACGTCGTTATGTTCAAATTATGTTTGAATACGACTTCCAAGATTTTACTTATGGAGGTAGTGGTACAGAAGTAATTCCTATCAAGTATAGAGTAGCAGGAAGTATGACGCTTCTGCGGAATATCAATACGCAGATTCCGGATGAAGACCAGCAGATTGAATGGTAATAATATAGATAATGAAATGAGGTTGTGTCAAAACGCTGACACAGCCTTTTTTTATGCGCAAAGCCCAGACTTTCTCAAGCCCGGGCTTTGTTATTACCCAAAGTTTTCGTATCTTTAGGTATAAAGTTTTTCGTTATGGCAAAGTTACATTTTCGTCCTTACATTCCCAACCAAACCGTTCTTTTTCCACAAAGAATTGATGAAAACATAGTTGCGACCGACCCGGTCCGCATCGTGAATGCTGTTATTGACAATCTCAATCTTGAGAGTTTCAAGAAGCTTTATAAGGAAACGGGCCGTTGTCCTTATCATCCTAAAATGATGCTTAAGGTGATAATCTACGCCTACATGAATAATATCTATTCTTGCCGTAAAATAGAGAAGCACCTCCTTCGTGACATTCATTATATTTGGCTTGCCGGTAATGAGCATCCGGATTTTATCACGATCAACCGTTTTCGTAACCGTGTAAAGGAGGAAATAAATAATGTATTTACCCAGTTGGTTCTTGTCCTTGCCGATAAAGGTTTCATCAGCCTTGATGTGGAGTATATCGACGGCACCAAGATTGAATCCAAAGCCAACAAATATACTTTTGTCTGGCGCAAGACAGTCGAACGGAACCGTACGAGACTAATGGATAAAATCCGTATTCTCTTGGAACAGGTGGATGAAGCCATTGCACAGGAGAACTCTATAAAAGACACATCCGTGGAGTTTACTCCCTGCAGGCTCTCTGACATAGTGGATGAACTTAAAGAAGCCCTGGAACGCCAGCCTGCAACAAAGGATAAGGAAGAAAAGAAAGCCCTGCGCAAAAAGAAGAAGCAGGTCATGGAACTTGAAGGGTATCGTGACAAGCTGATAGAATACGACAATCACCTTGATACCCTTGGAGAACGTAACTCCTATTCCAAGACCGATCCTGGTGCCACATTCATGCGCATGAAAGAAGATGCCATGAAGAACGGGCAGACCAAACCCGGATATAATCTGCAAATAGGTACTGAAAACCAATTCATCACAGACTTCCGTCTGTTTCCCAACCCTACCGATACACTGACCCTCATACCTTTTTTCCACTCTTTCCAGTACCGCTATAACCGTTTACCGAATATCTGTGTGGCAGACTCCGGTTACGGTTCGGAAGAAAATTACCGGTTCATGCAGGAGAATGGGATAGAAGCCTTCATCAAGTACAATTACTTCCATAAAGAACAGCGTCCTCGTTATACTCCCAACCCATTCCATGCCGAAAGTCTCCATAACAATGCCCAAGAGGATTATTACGTTTGTCCTATGGGACAGCACATGAACCGTATAGGAACCAAACGTGACAAGACAGCGAGCGGATACATCATCGAAAGTGCCCGGTATAAAGCAAAAAGATGCGAAGGTTGCCCTTTGCGTGGCAGTTGTTTTAAAGCTCGGGGGAACCGTATTATAGAAGTCAACCACCGATTAAATCAATACAAACGGCAGGCACGGGAAAGGTTGCTCTCAGAAGAAGGTATCAAGCATAGAGGCAGGAGGTGTATAGAACCAGAGGCTGTGTTTGGACAAATGAAATACAACATGGCATACAGAAGATTCCGGCATGTGGGAGAAGACAAGGTTACAATGGACTTTGCTTTCTTTGCTATAGCTTTTAATATCAAAAAAATGTGTGCTAAACTGATAAAAGAAGGAAAGGGGCTCATTACAGTTGCCAAATATATGTTTATGGGACTATTTATAACCCGATATAATTGGAATATAGCAACTTGTTGCCAAATGCATGAGGAAAAAGCAGCATAGCCAAAAGAAAATATAGCAGAACTGTAAAATATAAAAGAGGTTGTGCCAACGTTTTGACACAACCTCCATTTTTTTACATTTACTTCTGTTATTACTTCTTCGAAAATAGTGACGGTATATGCCCGGGATAGTGACGGTATCGGACCAAGATAGCGTCACTATTTGTCTTGGATACCGTCACTATCTTACTTTTATTAAATTATACTCCGTAGTATTTTTAGTTATTCTCTGTTTTATAGGTGATTACAAAAATCTATTCCATACGTCTACTATGTAAATCGTATGCAATAAAATAAAAAATGAGAAGAAATTTATTTAAACATATCCTTTGGATATTGATACTTGCAGAGTGTTTTCCTCTATTGGCAATTGCCGGATCGCAGCAAAAGGAACAACGTTATAAAATAGCCGTATG
>NZ_JBCOCI010000198.1:0-2444 GCF_040929485.1 Phocaeicola sp. RTP21198st1_B8_RTP21198_201120
TCCTTCCTTCCGGTCTATAATGACTTTGAATTCTTTACCTATTTTCGTTTGGCTCAGTTCGCCGGCTATTTCCTGCTGAAGTGCCATTAATTCATCCAAGCGCTGTTGTTTCACTTCATGAGAAATGGAATCTTCGTATTCTTTAGCGGCGAATGTTCCTTCTTCTTCTGAGTATGCAAAGGCCCCCATCCGGTCAAATCGTACTTTTTTGACGAATTCTTTTAATTCTTCAAAATCTTCTTCAGCCTCGCCGGGATGTCCTACCATTAATGTTGTACGTAAGTGAATACCGGGTACTTCCCGACGAAATTTTTCGATTAATTCGTAGGTTTCCGCTTTACTTACGTGTCGGCGCATTTTATTCAGCATATTGTCACTAATGTGTTGCAGGGCGATATCCATATATTTGCATACATTATCGTGTTCGCGCATAACACGGAATAATTCTTCCGGGAAATGCGCCGGATATGCATAGTGTAAACGTATCCATTCTACACCGGGAACATTAGCAATTCTTTCGATGAGTTCGGGCAATTTCTGACTTTTATATAGATCTACGCCGTAGTAAGTCAATTCTTGGGCTATAATTTGGAACTCCTTTACTCCTTCGGATACAAGTAGTTTCACTTCATCAATAATCTCCTCCATCGGACGTGAAATGTGGCGTCCTGTAATAATAGGAATGGCACAATAAGAACATTTACGGTCACAGCCTTCTGATATTTTCAGATAAGCATAGTGATGAGGAGTGGTTAATGTCCGTTCAATGGCAAATTCCGCCTTGTATGCTTTGCCTAAATCTGCCAGTAACTCATTCCAATTAAACTTACCATAGAATTTGTCTACTTGAGGAATTTCCAATGCCAATTCTTTTAGATATCTTTCTGAAAGGCAACCCATTACATATAGTTTTTTGAGTTTTCCTTCTTCTTTGGCCTGACAAAATTCCAATATCATATTGATCGATTCCTCTTTGGCATCGCCGATAAAACCACATGTATTAATAACTGCGATTTCTCCTTGCGGTTTATCGGAATCATGAGTTACTTTATAACCGTTTGCTTCCAGCTGACGCATCAGCTTTTCTGAGTCTACTAAGTTTTTGGAACACCCTAAGGTGATGATATCTATTGTGTTACGTTTCATTTATTATTCAGTCTCTCCAAATAGTGAGTCTACAAATTCTTTTTTGCGGAATACCTGCATGTCTTCAATACCTTCGCCCAATCCAATATATTTTACGGGAATTTTGAACTGCTCTGAGATGCCAATTACAACGCCCCCCTTGGCTGTTCCGTCCAATTTGGTAATTGCCATAGCAGTAACTTCTGTAGCCAAAGTAAACTGTTTTGCTTGTTCAAATGCGTTTTGACCGGTAGAACCGTCTAAAACCAGCAATACTTCGTGAGGTGCGTCCGCAACAACTTTCTTCATCACATTCTTGATTTTAGTAAGCTCGTTCATCAAACCTACTTTATTGTGAAGACGACCTGCGGTATCAATAATTACTACATCTGCATTATTAGCTACGGCAGAGCTTAAGGTATCAAAAGCTACGGATGCGGGATCTGATCCCATTTTCTGTTTAATAACAGGCACTCCTACTCTTTCTCCCCAAATATCCAATTGTTCTACGGCGGCAGCACGGAATGTATCAGCGGCACCCAAATAGACGGATTTGCCCGCCTTCTTAAATTGATATGCCAATTTGCCAATGGTTGTAGTTTTACCCACACCGTTTACACCTACCACCATGATGACATAGGGCTTCTTACCTTCCGGAACAGTGAAATCATCCGAATCCACCGTGTTATTTTCAGTCAATAATGCCGCTATCTCTTCACGGAGAATCTTGTTCAGTTCCTGAGTGTTTACATATTTATCTTTGGCAACTCTTTCTTCAATGCGTTTAATAATATTTAGAGTTGTTTCAACACCTACATCCGAAGTAATAAGCACTTCTTCCAGATTATCCAATACTTCATCGTCTACTTTTGATTTACCAGCTACGGCACGGGCAATCTTACTAAATACACTTTCTTTGGTTTTGGACAATCCTTTGTCTAAAGTTTCCTTCTTTTCTTTCGAGAAAAAATTAAAAAATCCCATATTGGAGTCTGATTTATCTGTTTATGCTACAAAGATATAACTAATCTCTTACACGGACAAAAAAAAGTGTCACAATGATTGGTCATAATGTATTATGATGATAACATTGTGGTATAAAAAAAGTTCCTTCCATAATATATGAAAGGAACTTTCCATTAGTCTTCCGACTGAATTATTTCTTGAAAAAGTCTTGAACTTTTTCGTTAGGTACCATTTGCTCATCGAAGATGTAAGCTCCTGTTTTCGGAGATTTAACCATCTTGATAACCTTAGTATAAGAACGTCCTTCTTTACCTGTCTGAAGGGCGGCTACTGTTTTCTTTGCCATGGGTTAT
>NZ_JBCOCI010000199.1:0-317 GCF_040929485.1 Phocaeicola sp. RTP21198st1_B8_RTP21198_201120
AAAAAACAGGTAAAAAAAATCTTGCTAAAAGATTTGCGTAGTCCAAAAGTTCCCCCTATATTTGCACCGCATTTGAGAGAGAATGCGGGTTCAAGGAAGTTTGGGTGAGTGGCTGAAACCACCAGTTTGCTAAACTGACGTACTCGTAAGGGTACCGGGGGTTCGAATCCCCCAGCTTCCGCAAAATCTCAAAATAAAAAGAGCTAAGTTTTATAGACTTGGCTCTTTTTAAATCTATCAAACTCCGGTGGGTTCGTCTAACGGTTAGGACACATGCCTCTCACGCATGTAATACGAGTTCGATTCTCGTACCCACT
>NZ_JBCOCI010000199.1:327-611 GCF_040929485.1 Phocaeicola sp. RTP21198st1_B8_RTP21198_201120
CCTTAAAGGGCGTGCTATTTCATTTTCTTATCATATTATTGAATAAAATCTTATCAATCCTGTGAACAAAATCCGGAAATGTATGTTATTTATTGTGCAAATCGCCTGATAAAGCTTCTTGTGTGTATGCGAATATAGATAAGTCAAGCAAGGTATGCCTCCCCGGCATGACAGGAAGATTGCATAGTAGTTTTGTCGTGTTTTATTTTGTGTTTGTGTTGTGACGGTGCTGCGATGTGAATCGGGGTACCGTTTTTTCGTTTCTCTTGAATTCCTTAAAGGGC
>NZ_JBCOCI010000199.1:621-2438 GCF_040929485.1 Phocaeicola sp. RTP21198st1_B8_RTP21198_201120
TATGCTTTGAAGATTAACTATTCGGCTACGAAACGTGGTGAGAAGTAATTAGTTAATTCAATATATATAAAAAGGGCGTTCAATTCAAATTGAACGCCCTTTTTATATATACGTAGCTGGAGTAAGGTTTTCCATTTGTGAAACTAATTTCGAGCTGCTACCTAATTTAATTAGTTGTCTTTTACGGCTCAGTTTGAAAACTTGGGGGAATTAGTTAAAAACACTATCTTTGTGGCATGAAACAGAACCTTCAACCCCCTGCCACTCCACTGGAGATGTTGAGCTTGTTCTTTCCTGCAGGCCTGCTTGACTATTTTGACCCGGTTAACCATGTCTCTCAAGAGACTTGCTTCATTTTTTTTCTTGAGGAAAAGCCTTCCATTCCTCAAGAGCATTCCCATTTACATCTACATTCCAAAGGTTTCTTCCCGGAAATAGAAGTGCAAGACTTTCCTGTTCGCGGCAAGGCTGTATATCTACGCATCAAGCGGCGTCGTTGGGAAGACCCGGAAACAGGACAAACTTATAGTCGTGATTGGAACTTAGTAGCCTCCGGTACTCGCATAACAGCTGAGTTCGGAGCTTTTTTAAAAGCGTTACTTAGACAATCATGCGGTTAGTTGCCAAAGTGTAGCAGAACATTACTGTATGGATGGCAAGCAACTCCAGACTCAATACAAAGAACATTTAAGTGATTTCAATAATTGGAATCAGAAGGAACATGCTGAAGACTTTATTCTTTATCCTAAAAATATAGGTTATCATTTATGTATTGATGAAACGGCTTTAAGCAAAGGCGAACTATATACAATCCTTACCAATCGGGATAAGCATGGTCGAAAAGGCACCATTGTAGCTATTGTAAAGGGAACTAAAGCAGAGGATGTTATCAATGTGCTTCTCAAAATAGATGCCGATAAGCGCAACCAAGTAAAGGAAATTACACTTGATATGGCCGGCAGTATGCAGAAAATAGCAAAACGTTGTTTTCCCGGGGCTATGCAGGTAGTGGATCGTTTCCATGTCTCAAAGTTGGTTTATGAAGCTGTACAAGACCTTCGGATCGCTTATCGCTGGCAAGTAATGAAGGATGAGAACAGGAAAATCAAGGAAGCTAAAGCCAAGGGGGAAAGTTATGAACCTAAAGTGTTTAGCAATGGAGATACACTCAGACAGTTGTTGGCCAGAAGCCGGTACCTGCTGTTTAAGGCTCCGGACAAGTGGCTGCAAAGCCAGAAGGTAAGAGCCAAACTACTCTTTGAACAATTCCCGGATATAAAATCCGTGTACTATTACGCACTACGATTAGGGAAGATATTTTCAGACTATACAGATAAAGATGTGGCTCGTGCCAAACTGGCACTTTGGTATAATGAAATTGAGGAGTTTGGTTATGATACATTCACTACTGTTGCCAATTCCATTGAGAATCATTACGAACGGATATTAAACTACTTTGTGAACAGAAGCACAAATGCTGCTGCGGAAGCTTTTAATGCAAAAATTAAAGCATTTAGGGCTTCATTTCGTGGAGTAGTAGATAAGAGGTTCTTTCTGTATAGATTAGCAAAGGTGTATGCATAAAGAGAAATTAACAAATGTTAATCCACCCCCCAAGAATTACAACTGAGCCGGGATGTGCTAGTCGGAGTACATGCGATTGTACCGGAGAATTTTTCATAAGCTTAGCGGTCTAAAATAAAACAAAAAAAGAGAATCTAATTTCTCAGATTCTCTTTGGAGAGCGGAAGACGGGGCTCAAACCCGCGACCCTCAGCTTGGAAGGCTAATGCTCTATCAACTGAGCTACTTCCGCA
>NZ_JBCOCI010000200.1:0-2432 GCF_040929485.1 Phocaeicola sp. RTP21198st1_B8_RTP21198_201120
CAGGGCATAGACCGCTCCCTGTTGGAGTATCTGAAGCCTAAATCAGAGGACCGTTACAGCAAACTGGAAGCCTATTGTGATCTGCTCACCAGAGCGACATCAGGAACATATTCCACATCCGTTGTAGTAGGAAATCTGAAATTACTTCCCGGCCAGTTTATTGCCACCATATCTGAACTTGCAAGGAAGTGGCAATGGCAACGTGCTACAGTCCGTCAGTTCCTGACCGGTCTTGCCAACCTGGGCCATCTAACCATGGAGCAATTCTCAAAAAGCTATGTGTTTTCCGTAAGCCAGGAACAACGCCTTTCTCTCTTTGTTGAGACACCGTCTGATATATTGGACTTCAACGCACTTCAGTTTGTACGGTTCATTAAAGGACGCAACACTGCCGGTCAGGTGGCCCAATCATATAATTGTTATTTCAACAAGGTTATGGAATTGGCGGTAACGGAGAACGACGGAGGCAGACCTGCCCGACATGTTCTCAAACAGCAGGGTCAAGTATTTGACTCGCTGGCAAAGTCCATATTTCAGGTCTTGAAAATGGAGAAGGAAATGCCTGAAGAACTGTCGGATTCCATCGGCCTTCTCTTTGGAAAAGACCATGTATGGGACTGGCAGAAAGTAATAGAAATCCTTGGCATTCTGGCTGTGGCCATACGTGAAAACAGAAAGCCGGGTTATATGGCAGAACCCGTATCCCGTTATACGAAAGCAGAAGTTATTCTCCTTGACTGCATATTTGAATACTACGTGACCCGGGAACCTTTTATTATGATGACCCTCCTCGACCTGATTTAAGCCCCGTAGAGGACAGAACGGATGATAAGCCTGGGGGCACTTCCTCTATTGAAAACGGAACGGATTAAACGCCTTATTAACGATGCACGGCATGTCATACGCTTTTATACACTTCGTCTTTGTCCCGCTAACGGATAGATGCAACGACAGGCAGCGTGCTTGCACGTGCCACTTTTTTACAGTCTCGGGAAGCCTAATACCCCGACCGCTATGAAGCGGCGGGAGGGCTGACCAGATAAACAGCAAGCTGGGTCAGTTTTCTAAGTGTGCGTATGACCGCAAAGGAGACTGAAAAAAGGCTCAGAATAACGCAAAAAATAAAATTGTCATTATGGGTACTACATCAAAACAAGTCATGGATATAAAGACTTCCAAAGGGCTCTCACAGACGAGCAATGAGGAGTTACGTGCCTGGACGGATAAAGGATGGGAGCAGGCTATGCGTGAGGGTAACTATGACCGTAGCCGTGAACATCTTAATTTCGAGGTACAAAAAGGTGGCATAGTCACACCGATAGATAAGAAGCGTCCGCTGACAAAACGCATGGCAGAAAACCTTGCGTCACGTGGCATCAAGGATCCGAATGAAGGACTAGCCGAGCCACGTTTCCGGACAGTGGTCAACTTCATATTCGGAGGCTCAACCGACCGTATGCGTGAGCTGGCCTTCGGCAATCAGGTAGTTGACTTTGAGAGCAAAGGAGGTAACGAACATGTAAGGCGTATGCCGGAAATAGAAGAATGGGCACGTGACATTTATCGCTTCGTGGCAGATAAATATGGAGAGGAAAACATCATTTCCTTTATAGTTCACTGTGACGAGAAGAACCCGCATGTTCACTGTGCTCTACTACCGATAGACCAGAACGGCAAGTTTGCTTTCAAGCAGATTTTCCATGGACAGAACCGTCTGGAGTTTAAGAATTATATGCTTGCCCTGCACGACGAGCTTGCGAAGGTCAATGAAAAATGGGGCCTTACAAGAGGGGTGTCGGTTGTAGAATCTGGTGCGAGGCATCGCTCTACTGAGGAATACCGACGATGGCTGGCCAATGCCTGTGTGACACTTGAAGCCCAGTTGGAGAACAACAGGAAGTTGCTTAAGTCTCTGAACGAGGAACTGGCAATAGCCCAGAAGAAACAGAAGTCATTTACGACCATGATTGATAATCTGAAGACGGAGAAAGACCGTCTTGAAGATGAACTTCGTCCTCTTCGGGAAATGCAGGCCAACAGCGAGAGTATCAGTGCAGAGATTGCACGCAAGATTCAAAGTCTCGAATACCAGAAGGCTCAGGTTGAAGCTAAACTGGCAGACAAGGAAAAGAAACTTGATGAGACTAACCGGTTGCTTGAAGCTCTTCGTGAAGATAAGGCTGACATCGAGCAGCAAGCCAGGGAACTGGAAGACAAGGCCAATCAGTCTGAACTTTCATGGGCTCATAACATGAGCTATCACTTGAACGGTGCAATGCTTGACACAATGTCACAGGAGTTCACATCCCGCTATCACCATCTGCCGGAGGAAACAAAATCCTTGTTTGACGATACACTGATCTGCCAACTGGCAGAACAGGGAAATCATGTTGTCATGGTTGCCTTGAACCTTGTGTGCGGTTATGTGGACG
>NZ_JBCOCI010000201.1:0-676 GCF_040929485.1 Phocaeicola sp. RTP21198st1_B8_RTP21198_201120
ACAACCGGATATTCTAAATTATATGTAAATGCAGGTAAAGTAACGAATAAAGGTATTGAGTTAGCTCTTGGCTTTAAACAGAATATAGGGCCTGTAGATTGGAAAACAACTTTACTATGGTCGCTCAACAGAAACCGCATTGACCAATTACTCCCTGAATATACAAATGAAGAGTTGGGAGTGACAGTACATCTGGACGAAATGGATGTTTATTCATTAGGCGGTGCCAAACAACGGCTAACAGTAGGGGGCTCTATGGGAGATGTATATGTGAATACAATGAGAACTGATGAGCATGGACATATCTGGATGAATTCAATGACGGGTACATTGGAAACAGATAAGAATAATTATGTCTATGCTGGTAATACCAATCCGAAATATACTCTTAGCTGGAGAAATGAATTTAATTGGAAAGGAATCAGTCTCGGATTTATGTTGAATGCCCGTGTAGGTGGTATCGGAGTTTCTGCCACTCAAGCTGTAATGGACTATTATGGAGTGTCTAAAACATCGGCAGAAGCGCGGGATAATGGTGGCGTGAAAGTAAACGGTCAGATGATTGATGCCCAGACATGGTATCAGACTATCGGAGCTAATGGTACAGGTTATGTAGGTTCTATGTATGTATATAGTATGACGAATGTTCGTTTGGGAGAATTGACATTGGGATATG
>NZ_JBCOCI010000201.1:686-2426 GCF_040929485.1 Phocaeicola sp. RTP21198st1_B8_RTP21198_201120
TTTCTGGATTGAATGTGTCCTTTGTAGGACGTAATTTATGGATGCTGTATTGTAAGGCTCCATTTGACCCGGAATCTACTGCAAGTACAGGTACTTATAACCAGGGTATGGACTATTTCATGCAACCGAGTTTGAGATCGATGGGATTTTCTGCAAAGATTTCTTTCTAATTGGATAACCTTTAAAAAAAATAATGATGAACATACGTAAGTTTTTTAAAGTAAGGAACTACTACTTACTCCTTGGAGTAATCATGATAAATGTAGGTTGTACGAAGAATTTTCTGGAGTACAATACCAATCCTAATGAAGCAACCGATGAGATGACGGATTGGGATAATGTGAGAACTGGTTCTCTTCTTTTACAGATGGAGCAGAACGTACTGGTGGTAGCACAACCGGGACTTAATATCGGTTCGGACAGATATCAGACTGTGGAAGTGATGGGTGGAGATGGTTATGTCGGCTATTTTGGTTTTCCTGCTCCCAGTATCAATTCTGCCGGTCGTTACAATTGGGATAAAAGAAGTTGGTATGGTGATATGTTCACTACCAATTACCTGACGACTATGAATGCCTGGCGTGAAATAAGAAAAGCGATTAACAATGACGAAGATCCCCGGTTTTCTATGGCGCAGATTCTGAAAGTAGCGGCAATGCACCGTGTGACAGATACCTATGGGCCTATTCCTTATTTGAATTTTGGAGTTTCAAAAGAAGTGCCTTATGATTCGCAAAAGGATGTTTATTACAGATTCTTTGAAGAATTGGATGGAGCTATCAATAACTTGGATAGTTATGCTGCATCCGGAAGTAAAGTTTTGTCATCATGGGATTGTGTGTTCAACGGTGATGTTACATCTTGGATAAAGTTTGCCAATTCACTTCGTTTGCGTCTTGCATTGCATCTTGCCTATGTGGATGAAACAAAGGCAAAAAGTGAAGCCCAACTGGCTATTGGCAATAGTTATGGATTGATGAATGTGAAGTCTGATTTAGCAGAACTTCAGCATATTACTCCGATAGCGACTTATGAAAGTCCTCTGTATATTCTGAAAGGATGGGATGATATTTGTATGGGAGCGACGCTGGATTCATACATGAATGGTTATCAGGATCCACGACTTTCTGCTTACTTCGAGGCAGGTACGGGTGGAAAATATCGGGGTATAAGAGCCGGAATGTCAAAGGACGTAAGTAAGGATAAATATATAACAGGAATCTTTGCCGAACCACAGGCAACCGCTACTTCCAATGTAGTGTGGATGCGTTCATCTGAATCATATTTCTTGTTGGCGGAATATGCTTTGCGTTGGGGAACGAATGCCGATGCTAAAAAGTATTATGAAGATGGAATAAGAATGTCTTTTGATGAACATGGTGTATCAGGAGCTGACGCGTATCTGACAAGAACTGCGGCGGGTGGATATGTGCCTGCCAATTATGAGGATCCGGTGACATCATCTCATTCCATGGATGCTTTGGGGACTGTTTCTATCGCTTGGGATGAATCGGGAGATTTTAAAACAAATCTGGAACAAATCATTACTCAAAAGTACATTGCTCTTTATCCGGTGGGACAAGAGGCATGGACAGAGTTCCGCCGTACCGGTTACCCGAAAGTATTTCCGGTTGTTGTGAACGAAAGTTCCGGAGGTTCTGTAGACACAAATATACAAATCCGCAGATTACCTTATCCGGAATCGGAATATAATACGAATAGAACAGAGTTGGATAAAGG
>NZ_JBCOCI010000202.1:0-2419 GCF_040929485.1 Phocaeicola sp. RTP21198st1_B8_RTP21198_201120
TGGGTGTGACCTGAAAAGTCACGTAATTGATTGTTAAACAGCAATGTATATTGCAAGATTTAACCCGCTGTTCCGTCAGCGGTAGCCTACTATAAGGTGCATCTCCAGTGATGGGTTGTGCTAAGCTTATAGGACAAAGTACACTTTCCGAAAGGACAAGACTGAACCGTGAGGGAACGTCAAGGGCGGTTAGTATCATACCGTCGAGTGGCGAGGCTGGATAGCATGGTTAACGTAAGTGAACTGACTTTAGCCGTCGTAAGGTTTGAAGGAGCGCAAGATACTTTAGCTCTCACCAAAAGGTAAGCAGTCGGATAACCCTCGCCCATGTTGGGGTTACACGGACATAGCACTGCCGGCGGACTTGGCAGAACCTAAACTATCCGTTTGTCAATTGCGTGGAACAGGGCAAGCCTGTATCTCTCTCGTAATAATGCGAGTAAGCGAACCGCAAGGCAAGCCGAATGGGGTGCAGGTATGAGATAACGGAGAAAGCGAATGCCGCCCTGTAATGGGGAGGATACGGATTGAACCAACATCACGAGTTAATGAGGGTAACATCATCCGACACGAAAGTGGGCAGACTTCCGTATATGGTAACTCTTTACAAGATAACTTTTAGAACTTTCAAAAGGAGGAAAGCAAATGAACGAGATTAAAACATCGTGTGCGCCTGCTGACAGCAGGAATCTGACTTGGGACGGTATGAACTGGTCTAAGTGTGAAACCTATGTCCGAAAGCTACAAGCGCGTATTGTAAAGGCTCAGAAAGAAGGCAG
Source organism: Phocaeicola sp. RTP21198st1_B8_RTP21198_201120 (assembly GCF_040929485.1). Lineage (NCBI taxonomy): Bacteria > Pseudomonadati > Bacteroidota > Bacteroidia > Bacteroidales > Bacteroidaceae > Phocaeicola > Phocaeicola sp. RTP21198st1_B8_RTP21198_201120. The sequence goes on from NZ_JBCOCI010000202.1 coordinate 780, forward strand.
ACATAACAAGGTGAAAACCTTGCAGTGGATGCTTACTCACTCTTTTTACGCCAAGGCATTGGCAGTAAAGAGGGTTACTTCCAACAAAGGGAAGAATACGTCTGGAGTAGATAAACAGCTTTGGGACTCTCCCAAGCGCAAGTACAAAGCAATCGGTGAACTTAGACGTCGTGGCTACCATCCACAGCCGCTCCGTAGGGTTCACATCAAGAAAAAGAACGGTAAACTCCGACCGTTGGGAATACCGACCATGAAAGACAGGGCGATGCAAGCATTATATCTCATGGCATTGGAACCGATAGCCGAAACGACAGGCGACCGTTTTTCTTACGGCTTCCGAAAGAAGCGCAGGACAATGGACGCAATTCGTCAGATTGATACGGTTCTAAATCGCCAGCATTCCCCCGAATGGATTTTGGAGGGAGATATTAAGGGTTGCTTCGACCACATCAGTCACGACTGGCTTATTGAAAATATCCCTATGGATAAAACAATACTCAGAAAATGGCTGAAATGTGGAGCTGTATTCAATGGTAAACTGTTCCCGACAGAAGAGGGTACACCACAAGGAGGTATCATATCACCGACACTTGCAAATATGGCACTTGACGGACTTCAACCACTCTTGGCTGAAAGATTCAAAAGACGTTTCATCAACTATAAGACATTCCACTACAAAGTGAATCTTATCAGGTATGCGGACGACTTTATAATCACAGGTCGAGATAAGGAATTATTGGAAAACGAGGTCAAACCAATGGTGATAGAATTTCTCAAAGAAAGGGGTCTTACCTTATCCGAAGAGAAAACTACCATTACGAACATATACGATGGATTTGATTTCTTAGGTTTCAATGTAAGGAAGTTCGGCAAAAGGCTGTACACATCTCCGTCCAAAGATGCACAGAAACGCTTTAGGGCAAAAATCAGTGACATCGTTAAAGGACATAAAATGTGTAAGCAGGAATCGCTGATACGAATGCTCAATCCTGTGATAACAGGTTGGGGAAACTATTACCGATATGGTGCATCAACCAATGCTTTTCACGGTTGCGACAATCACATTTACAACCTCACAAAGAAATGGGCTTTACGTCGCCACCCAAAGAAACGCAAGTCTTGGGTTGCAGATAAGTATTGGCATGAAATTCGGGGGCGTAAATGGACGTTTGCATGGAAATATGAAACAAAAAGCAAGAAAGTGAACTACCTGACCCTTAAAAGGTTGTCGGATATACATTATACTCCGTACAAGCAAGTCAAGGGGGAGGCAAACCCTTTCGACCCGGAATACGATGATTATTTCTTTCAGCGAAAGGAGCAACAAATGCTGGAATCTCTCAAAGGACGTAAGTCACTCTTATATTTATGGAACAAGCAGAAGCGGACTTGTCCGTTATGCGGCAAGGAGATAGATTGTACAAAAGCATGGAACGTCAATGAAATATCTGTTGGTGGTTCAATTGTACGGCAACTTGTCCATAACAACTGCTACAAGCGAAATAAACGAAACTGTTGAAAGTATGAGCCGATTTCTAACAACAAATAGAAATATTGAGTTGCTTGAGCCGTATGAGGGGAAACTCTCACGTACGGTTCTTAGGGGAGAAAGGGGCAGTAATGCCCTTGACTTACCCGAT
>NZ_JBCOCI010000203.1:0-2398 GCF_040929485.1 Phocaeicola sp. RTP21198st1_B8_RTP21198_201120
AAAAGCGGTAAGATAGACAAAGCCATTACGCAAATAGGGCGCAAGATTATCGTGGATGCGGAACTTGCCCTTGAACTGGCTGGAAAGAAAACCGGAGGACGAAAATAACGGGAGGTGTACTTATGGATTATATGAAAGATATAAAAGAAATATCGGCGGAAGAAGCCGTAATCCTTTGGCAAGCCTCACGCCTGAGCCTGTCGAAAATCTATGAGAAAGCACCTGAGATTCTAAAAGTGCAAGGTTCGGTCATTGGTACACTGGGTAATTTCAGTGCATCAATCGGCAAAGCCAAAAGCAAAAAGACTTTCAATGTGTCGGCTATCGTGGCGGCAGCATTGAAGAATGGTACAGTGCTAAGATATGTGGCGGAACTACCCGAAGAGAAACGGAAAATCCTGTATGTGGACACGGAACAAAGTCCTTATCATTGTCTGAAAGTCATGAAACGTATTTTACGGATGGCTGGGCTTCCAGATGACAGGGACAATGAGCATCTGGAATTTCTTGCTTTGAGGAAATACACGCCCGAACAGCGTATCAGGATTGTAGAGCAGGCTATTTACAATACGCCTGACATAGGGCTTGTAATCATAGACGGCATCCGTGACATGGTATATGACATCAACAGCCCCGGTGAATCGACACGCATCATATCAAAGCTGATGCAGTGGACGGACGACAGGCAGATACATATCCACACGATACTCCACCAAAACAAGGGGGATGACAACACAAGGGGGCATATCGGTACGGAACTGAACAATAAGGCTGAAACCGTCCTGCAAATTACCAAAAGTACGCAGGACGGCAACATAAGCGAGGTAAAGGCGATGCACATACGTGACCGGGAGTTTGACCCGTTCGCATTCCGTATCAACGACAGCGCATTGCCCGAAGCCGTGGACGGTTATGTATTCAAGCAACCCAGCCAAGACAGGGGCTTTCCACTGGCAGAACTGACGGAGCAACAGCACAGGACAGCTTTGGAAAACGGTTTTGGCAAACAGGTCATATATGGTTACGAGAATGTCCTAAAGACCTTGAAACAGGGTTATGCAAGTATCGGCTACAAGCGTGGACGCAATATCCATGTGGATTTGAACAAGTTCCTTGTGAACAAGCGCATGATTGTGAAAGAGGGCAAGGGCTACCGCTATAATCCCGATTTCCATTATTAAAAGTCAGTTTGGTTTAGTCCGGGTGTATATATAAGAGGAACGGACTTACTATTTCCCTGTATCGGAACAGGCAGGTTTAGTATGGTACGGGTATATATATAACGGACTAAACAGGACTGGCGCACTTTTCAACTATTTTTTAATCCCCAAAAAAGAAAATGTTATGAACATCGAAGATGTGAAACAAATACCCATCGCAGACTATCTGCATAGTTTAGGTTACTCTCCTGTCAAGCAGCAGGGTAACGGCTTATGGTACAAATCACCGTTAAGGGAGGAACACGAACCGTCTTTCAAGGTGAACACTGACCGCAACCTTTGGTATGACTTTGGCGCAGGCAAGGGCGGCAACATCATCGCACTGGCAAAGGAACTCTATTGCTCCGACAGCCTGCCATACCTGTTAAACCGGATAGCGGAACAGACACCGCACGTCCGCCCGGTCAGTTTTTCTTTTCCCCAGCGTAGGACAGAACCGAGTTTCCAACATTTGGAAGTCCGTGACTTGACCCATCCGGCATTGCTCCGTTACTTGGAGGGACGGGGTATCAATATCGAACTGGCAAAAAGAGAATGTAAGGAACTCCATTTTACCAATAACGGCAGACCGTTCTTTGCTATCGGTTTCCCGAACATAGCAGGAGGTTACGAGGTTCGCAATTCCTTTTTCAAAGGCTGCATCGCCCCGAAAGACATCACCCATATACGGCAGCAGGGAGAGCCGAGAGAGAAGTGTTTGGTATTCGAGGGTTTTATGGACTATCTTTCTTTCCTCACGCTCCGGATGAAGAACTGCCCGACCATGCCCGACCTTGACAGGCAGGATTATGTCATACTCAACTCTACTGTCAATGTGCCGAAAGCTATTGACGTGCTGTACCTGTATGAACGCATCCACTGTATGCTTGACAATGACGAGGCGGGGTATAAGGCTACACGGGCTATCGAATTGGAATACTCCTACCGTGTGCGTGACTTCTCGGGCAATTACAGGGGGTATTCGGACTTGAACGATTACCTGTGCGGCAGGAAGCAGGAACAGAAGAACAGCACCAGCCAAGCGCAGGAGATAAAGCAGGAAACCGGACAACGTGCCGCCCCAAGACAGAAAAGGGGCAGGGGCATTTAGTCCGGCAGGATTACCAGCGACAGGCGGTTTAATTTGGAGAGCAAGGTTATGTTTCGGTAAACCGAAACTACCTTGCTTTGCTTGACAG
>NZ_JBCOCI010000204.1:0-437 GCF_040929485.1 Phocaeicola sp. RTP21198st1_B8_RTP21198_201120
AAAGGAGAGGTGGAACTGGTACTTGATAATCACCTTCCGGTTTGTCATGTCATTAGTGACCGTAATCGTATACATCAGGTGATCTCTAACTTTGTTAATAATGCAATGAAGTTTACCTCTGAAGGAAGTATTCATGTGGGGTATAAACTAAAAGACGGAGAATTGGAGTTTTATGTCGAAGATACGGGAATCGGTATTGAGAAAGAGCAATTGCCACATATTTTTGAGCGTTTCGTGAAGCTTAATTCTTTTGTACACGGTACAGGATTGGGACTTTCTATCTGTCAGAGCATCGTTGAACAATTAGGTGGGCGGATTGACGTTGATTCTGAAAAAGGAAAAGGATCAAGGTTTTGGTTTACTATTCCCGGAGTGATTGTGACGGAAGAGGTGGGCTGTGCCCGGTAGAGTGGTAATGAGGCAGGTGAATATCTTCC
>NZ_JBCOCI010000204.1:447-1518 GCF_040929485.1 Phocaeicola sp. RTP21198st1_B8_RTP21198_201120
TTATAAAGGAAGTTCGTTTAAATTCCGAACGATAGTTTATCGATGGATTGATATACGATACTTGCAATACCCAGTCCGATGATACCCAATGTGCAAAGTGCCAGTCCCCATTTTGTGCAACGGTCGCTGCGGAAAGTAGGAATCGGGTTGTCGGAAGGAGTGATGTACATTGCTTTTACAATCAACAGATAGTAGTATAATGAAATCACTGTATTTACCAATGCGATGAATACCAGCAAGTGGAAACCTGCATCGAAAGCAGCCATGAAGATAAAGAACTTAGAGAAGAATCCGGCAAACGGAGGGATGCCTGCCAATGAGAACAGAGACAGAGTCATCAAAAGAGCGATTTTGGGATTCGTTTTATAAAGTCCTGCGTAATCTTCGAGCGTGAATTTCTGACTGCGTAATGCCACGATAGTGATAACGGCAAATACTCCGAGGTTGGCGGCAGCATACACTAATACATAATATACCAATGCTGTCATGCCTTGTGCTGTGCCTCCGATAACGCCTAACATAATATATCCCGCTTGCGAAATACTGGAGAACGCCATCAAACGTTTCAGGTTTTGCTGACGGACAGCAAATATATTGGCAATAGTGATAGAAGCGATGGTTACCCAATAAAGTACTTCCTGCCAGTCATTAATCATTGGAGCGAATACTTTGATAAGGACGGCCAATAATACAAATGCAGCCGATCCTTTTGATATACCACTCAAATAAGCGGTAACTGTACTCGGAGCGCCTTCGTAAACGTCTGCTGTCCATAAGTGGAACGGAACCAGTGACAACTTGAATGCCATTCCTGTGAAGAAGAATATAAATGCCATGATCTGTAACGGATTTCCGTCGATATGGGCAGGGAGGTCATCGAAATAAAGAGTCCCGGCAGAACCATAGATCATGGACAGACCAAACAACAGCAATGCACTGGAGAAAAGAGCTGTCAGAATGTATTTGGCACCTGCTTCGGCAGAGTTGTGACGGTATTTATCGAAGGCAATCAATGCTGCCATCGGAATAGAAGCTGTTTCAAGACCGATGAAGAACATCAGGAGATGTCCG
>NZ_JBCOCI010000204.1:1528-2394 GCF_040929485.1 Phocaeicola sp. RTP21198st1_B8_RTP21198_201120
AAGTGTCTTCTCTTTTCATCCATTCGTGCGCCATCAGGAAAACAATCAGTGTACCGACGTTCAGGATCGATTTAACAACTGTGTGCATCGGTACATAGTGATACATACCACCGAATGCATCGGTAGCAGTTCCCGGAATCAGGTTGATAGCCGTATGGATAGCCATCAGAATAACGGGCAACATGGTGTTCAGGCGTGCTTTCCCACTATTTTTGTGTGCATCCGGACTCATGAAGAGGTCAGCTAGAAATAGCAGCAGTAGGACAGCTATGAGCGACAGCTCTTCTCGCATATATAGAAATTGTGAATAATCCATATTTACAAATTAATTATTAAAGATTAAAAATTAAAGGTTATGGAATCAGTTGTGAGACTACGGGGAGTACACTTTCACCAATCATGTGGCTAACCCAGAAAGGAGCCATACCTAGTCCGGCTACACAAACGATGAGGCAGATAACGGCTACACGTTCGTCCCAAGTCGCATCAGTCAGTTCGAGATGATGTTTGTTGGTGCAGGTTCCGTATAGAATTTTACCTACCAGACGCAGAATGTAGACTGCAGTAATCACAATCGAAGAACAAGCGATGATAGTCAGTACACGGTGGAACTGGTCGTTGTTCTGGAAAGAGCCGACGAAAATAGTCATTTCAGCAATAAAACCACTTAATCCCGGCAGACCGAGGTTGGCAAGACCGGCAATTACATAACATACACTAAGGAACGGCATCACTTTCATTAAGCCGGCAAGCTCGCGAACGTCACGTGTGTGTGTACGTCCATAAATCATACCGATAAGAGCAAAGAATAAGGCTGTCATCAATCCGTGTGAAAGCATCTGATGGATAGCTCCTGTTGCTGCTGT
>NZ_JBCOCI010000205.1:0-2388 GCF_040929485.1 Phocaeicola sp. RTP21198st1_B8_RTP21198_201120
AGGCGGCGGTCAGACACTCGTATGCGTGGGCGGTCGCGGCTACTATCAGGAGTGGGGCAAAGAGCCGGTGGAACTACATTCCGGGGATGCAATCAATATTCCGGCAGGCGTGAAACATTGGCACGGGGCGGCTCCCGACAGCTGGTTCTCGCATTTAGCCATCGGAGTGCCCGGTGAGAACAACAGTACCGAATGGCTGGAACCTGTCGGTGATGAAGAATATGCTAAATTAAAATGACATGAAACAGATAGTATTGATACTTATGAGCCTACTTACTTTCAGTAACCCGTCGAAAGCACCCAAACAGACTGTGGAACCGGCAGTGTCGTCACGCACGATGTGGAGCCGAATACCCTTGTCGCGGGCAATCCCGCCAAACTCATTCGACGAATATAGTTTCTGAAACATTATGCTGGAAGATATCATCCGATTACTGCATGAAGGGAAACATTCTTTAGTCGTTTCCAACGGAGAAGTCAGAACTTTCGACAGACGCGGTGTGGCCGACCTGTATGCCCTGCTGCGGGAAGATTCCGATTTCCTGAAAGGAGCTTCCGTTGCGGACAAAGTCGTAGGCAAGGCGGCTGCGGCGCTGATGATTTTGGGAGAGGTCGGAGAGCTCCATGCGGACGTGGTCAGCCGTCCGGCCCTCGACTTGTTTGCCGATAGCGGGGTACGCGTCAGTTACGGTACGGCAGTCCCGCACATTATCAACCGTACAAAGACGGGATGGTGCCCGCTGGAAACTTGTTGCCGGTATTGCCTTACTCCACAGGATTGTCTCGTCCGAATTGAAGAGTTTATAACATTACAATCTAAAAGAATGAATTCAGATAAATGAAGAAACAACATTTACTATTTGCAACATTCATATTGGCCGGAAGCCTGACCGTTTCGGGCCAAACACCTGATACGGCAGACAGCTTGTCAGCCCAAAGAACATTGACTATCGACGAAGTGGTCGTTACCGGAACCCGTCATCAGACGGATATACGCCACTTGTCGCAGACTGTTTCAGTAGTGAACAGGAAAAGAATCGAGCAGTCGATGCAGCCTTCCCTGCTCCCTGTGCTCACGGAACAGGTTCCGGGTCTGTTCACTACTTCGCGCGGCGTGATGGGCTACGGGGTCTCCAACGGGGCGGCAGGCGGTATTTCGTTACGCGGGTTAAGTGGCGGCAATGCCCGCCTGATGGTGCTTATTGATGGGCATCCACAATATGCCGGCATCTTCGGACATCCGATTGCCGATGCCTACCAGACGCTCCTGGCCGACCGGGTGGAGGTACTGCGTGGCCCGGCATCCGTACTCTACGGTTCGAATGCCATGGGTGGCGTAGTAAATATTGTGACCCGCAAAATGCACGAGGATGGGATTCGCACCCACCTGCACACAGGGTACGGTTCCTACAACACGTTGGAAACCGAACTGACGAACCGCATCCGCAAAGGGCGTTTTTCGAGCGTCATCAGCGGCTCGTACAACCGCACGGACGGGCATCGTGCCGACATGGGATTCGAGCAGTACGGCGGTTACGGCCGGATCGGTTACGAGGTGACGGACCACTGGAATCTGCGTGCCGACGTGAACGTGACCCACTTCAACGCCTCTTATCCCGGCCCGGTATCGGCTCCGCTGCTGGACGGTGACCAGCGCATTACACGGGGCATGACCTCTTTTGCCGTCGAAAATGAATATGAGAAGACTTCCGGTGCGTTGAGTTTCTTCTACAACTGGGGCGACCATTGGATTAACGACGGCTATACGCCTTCCGCAGGGGAAGGTCCGCAGGATGACCGCTTCAACTCGTATGACGACATGATGGGTATCTCATGGTATCAGAGCGCCCGGTTCTTCAAGGATAACCGCATCACCGTAGGCTTCGACTGGTTCCGTTACGGTGGCGAGGCATGGAGCGAATATGTGAGCGGAGAAGATGCGGGAACACGTAGCGATTTGGTGGATAAGCATGAAAACGAGGTGGCAGGCTATGTGGACTTCCGGCAGGATGTCGGGAAGTGGCTCACGTTCAACGCAGGATTGCGCGTTGATCATCATTCCCGTGTCGGAACAGAATGGGTGCCGCAGGCCGGATTGGCATTCCACCTGCCTCATACCATCGAACTGAAGGCTTCTGCCTCCAAAGGTTTCCGTTATCCGATTCTCCGTGAGATGTACATGTTCCCGCCGCAGAATCCCGACTTGAAGCCGGAATCTATGTGGAACTACGAGATAGCCTTCTCGCAAAGACTGTTGGGTGGAAGCCTGTCGTATGGCATCAATCTCTTCTATATCGATGGCAAGAACCTGATTATCCTTAATTCCGCAACACTATTATAAATTAAACTTTTTAAGTACCTGAGCAACAAAAAGTTGCTCGGGATTTT
>NZ_JBCOCI010000206.1:0-2388 GCF_040929485.1 Phocaeicola sp. RTP21198st1_B8_RTP21198_201120
GCATTTTTTGTGGTCTTGCTTGCCCAATTTTGTGTCAAGTTAATTAAACGAAGAAAGTGGCCATGACTTCGACATTCTTAAATTGATAAACATGAGCAAAGTATGATTACACTGGATCGAAATGCCCTTAGAGATTGTGTCAAGGATGCAGTTAGGGAAGAACTACAGGTTTTTATTTCAAAGGTTGGTAATATGGACGATCCTCCGCAAAAAAAGCAACCGACAAAACTAATGACCAAAAAGGAAATGGCAAACGAGCTTGATATTTCCCTTGTCAGCCTGACCGAATGGATGAAACAGGGGCGTATTCCCTATAAACGTATGGGAAAGCGCATTTACTTCAACAAAGAAGATGTTATGGCATCCATGACGAACTTCAACCATAACAAAGGAGGTAAATAATGATCTCGTTTAACCAGGACATAGCCACTGCATTGGATAGGGCTATAGTAAAAATAACAGATAAATTTTTAGAACCTCCGATCATGATAACAATCAGCAATTCCGATTCCGTTATCGGTACATTAGGAAATTTCAGCGCATCCACCGGAAAGGCCAAGAGTAGGAAAACATTCAATGTGATTTCATTGGTCGCTGCTGCATTGAGCGGAAAACAGATATTACAGTATAAGGTCAAAGTTCCCATAAACCGTCCATTGGTACTGTACTGCGATACGGAGCAGAGCAGATTCCATTGCCACAGGTTGATTTCAAGGGTTTACAAACTCATAAATTACCCGACAACGGAAGTCCATGAAAACCTAAAATTTATATCCCTGAGGGAATACCCCACTAAAGAGCGCATAAGTATCATCGAATATGCCCTGTCCAAATATGCGGGCAAAATATGTCTGGTCATCATAGACGGGATCAGGGATCTTGTTTACGACATCAATAATGCTACGGAAGCGACCGAAATTACCGGCAAGCTGATGAAATGGTCACAGGAGCTGAATATACACATCCATACCGTACTGCACCTAAACAAGGGTGATGACAACACCAGAGGGCATTTGGGGACAGAATTGAACAATAAGGCTGAATCCATATTACAGGTCACCAAAAGCGATCTGGATACAAACTACAGCACCGTGGCGCCAAAGTTCATCAGGGATATCGAGTTTGAGCCATTTACCTTTTTTATCGATGATGGTTTGCCCGTACTGGATGAGAACTTTGACCTGTCAGGTACAGTATCGAGAAAGGGATTCGACTATCAGGAGCTTTCCAAAGAGAACCATCGGGAAGTGTTACAGGAAATGTTCAACGGCAGTGAAATAACCTGCACATATGATGAATATGTTGGCAGATTACGGAATGCGTATCTGGCAAAGGGCTTCAATTTCGGCATCAATAAAGCCAAACAGCTGAAGACATTTCTGGAAAACAAACGGATGGTCATCAAAAACGATAAGACCTACCGGTTCAACCCTGAATTCTATTATTAAAAAACAGGTTTAGTTTAGTCCGCCCCTATATAGTAATAGACTAAACTAAACCTACTTTAAAATTAAGATTATGACATGTGATGAATTAAAGCGCATACCGCTCATATCCATATTAAATTATCTACAGATACCATGCGCAAGGATGAACAGCCGTGAAGCATGGTTTAAAAACCCATTCAATGGAGGAGACGAAAGAACGGCTTCGACAAAGTTGGATATCCATAGGAATATCTGGTACTCGCATTCGGAAGGATTCGGAGGAAATAACATTGACTTCCTGATGAAGTTTTTGGATACGGAAAACCTATCAACTGTTTTAGATTGGGCTGATGAAAGAAAAAATATCTTTTCTTTTCACCAGCAGACCGTATTGGATAAAGTACAGGTCATGCAACAAGAAAATGAACGCGCTTACACCATCCTTTCCGTTGAGCCTCTCGGAAACAAAGCTCTGACAGACTATCTGACCGACGTACGCAAAATAGATATTGAAATTGCCAGAGTATACTGTCAGGAAATCTATTACCGGACGGCAAAAGGACAGACGTACTTTGCCGCAAGTTTTAAGAATGATGCAGGTGGATACGAACTGCGCAACAGCTATGATAAACGCTCCCTATTGACAAAGGGGATCACCACGATCGATAACGGCAACAAAGATGTTGTTTTGTTTGAGGGCTTCACGGATCTGCTATCCTTTATGACGTTAAAAAAGAATGCAGGTAAGCCGTATCTAAATACGAACTTCTGTATCCTGAATACGACCGCCAATCTGCAAAAAGCATATCCATTCTTAGGGCGACATAACGGAATAACAAGCTATCTGGACACAGATAGCAGTGGTTTAAAATCGTACAACAGTTTGCGAAGCCATTTTGAAAAAACGCACACCGTAAAAAATGGAATGGAAGAATTGCAGAGGCAAGACAACAGGATCAAG
>NZ_JBCOCI010000207.1:0-2313 GCF_040929485.1 Phocaeicola sp. RTP21198st1_B8_RTP21198_201120
ATCTTACACTGACCGGGCGAAACGACTGGGCTTCGCAACTTGCCAATTCTTCTACACCTTGTTTCTTCTATCCGTCTGTAGGACTTTCGGGGGTTATCTCCGAAATGCTGACTTTGCCGGAATTTATCGACTATATGAAGGTTCGTGGCTCTTTCAGTTCCGTTGGTATGCCTTATCCCCGTAATCTGACATCGCCCACTTACGAATACGATGAGGCTAATCAGCAATGGAAGCCCAAGACACACTATCCTATCAAGGACTTGAAGCCCGAGCGTACCAACTCGTGGGAATTGGGGCTGGATATGCGTCTTTTCAAGGATTTCAGCCTCGGCTTCTCATGGTATTTGGCAAATACTTTCAACCAAACCTTCGATCCGAAAGTTTCCGTATCTTCCGGTTACAGCAAGATTTATTTGCAGACAGGATATGTGCGCAACTCCGGTGTGGAACTTTCATTGGGCTACGGACATACCTGGAACAACCATTTGCACTGGGAAAGTAATTTCACTCTCTCTCACAACAAGAATACGATAAAAGACCTGGTGACCAGCTATATTCATCCCGAAACGGGATTGCCTATCACACAGAATCGTTTGGATGTAGGCGGATTGGGCAAAGCGCGATTTATTTTGAAGAAAGGGGGTACGTTGGGTGATCTTTACACACAGAGTGACTTGAAACGGGACAATAGTGGCATGGTGGAGATTGATCCTTCCGGTGCGCTGACTACTGAAGACAACCTGCCGGACATTAAGCTGGGTAGTGTATTCCCGAAAGCTAATCTGGCATGGAATAACCGCTTCGAATGGCGTGGTATCAGTCTAAGCGCACTCTTTACAGCACGTATCGGAGGTATTGCTTATTCTGCCACACAGGCGGCAATGGATCAGTATGGAGTGTCCGAACGTTCGGCACAAGCCCGTGACAACGGTGGTGTACTGCTCAACGGACGTACTCTTGTGGATGCGCAAACGTATTACAGCCTCATCGGAAACAGTAGCGGATTGCCGCAGTATTACACTTACAGTGCTACGAACGTGCGTCTTCAAGAAGCCAGTGTGGGTTATACCATTCCCCGCAAATGGCTGGGAGGTGTGTGTGATATCAATGTCTCTGTGGTAGGTCGTAATCTTTGGATGATTTACTGTCGTGCACCTTTCGACCCTGAAGCGGTGGCGAATACCGGTAATTATTATCAAGGCATTGATAACTTCATGTTGCCGAGTACCCGTAATATCGGCGTGAATGTGAAAATAAACTTTTAACCCGTTAAATCAGATCGTATGAAACAAGTGAAATCTTTCTTAAAGATATTCTCCCTGGGACTTCTGCTGGTGGGCGGAGCAGCCTGTACGGGCAACTTCGATGAAATCAACCGCAAGGAGTACGAAGTGACCAAGGATGAGCAGGGACGCGAAAACTACAATATAGGCTCTACCCTGCGAGGTTTGCAAGGGTTGGTGGTACCTACCAAAGAGCATCTTTATCAGTTTATCGAGGCTTTGGCGGCAGGTCCGTTTGCCGGGTATTATGGTACAACGCTCGTGCGTACCGATAAATTTGAAACTTATAACCCGTCTGTTGACTGGCAGGATAAGACGTATGGTGATATTTTTACCGAATCTTATCCGCTTTACCGCGATTTGCAGGATCAGAGCGATGATCCTGTAGCACTGGCTCTTGCCAAATTGCTGCGGGTAGCTATTATGCACCGTATGACGGATATGTATGGCCCCATTCCTTATAGCAAGGTGATAGACGAGCAGGGTAGTGTTTCGCTTAATGTGCCCTATGATTCGCAGGAAGCTGTTTACAAGCAAATGCTGAAGGAACTTGATGAAGTGAGTTCCGTGTTGAAGGAAAATCTTACGATAGGTTCTGAAGCATTCCGTAAGTTTGACGATGTTTATTACGGTGATGTTAGCAAGTGGTATAAATTTGCCAATTCCCTGAAGTTGCGTATGGCTATCCGCATGGTGTATGTTGATCCTACTACGGCACAACAAGTGGCACAGGATGCCGTAGATGCAGGGGTTATCACGGACAATGCCGATAATGCCGAAATGAAGGTGGAGGAAAACCGTGCCGCTATGGTTTTCAACGGCTGGTCCGACCATCGGATGGGTGCCGACTTGCTTTGTTACATGAACGGGTATCAGGATCCTCGGCGGGAGAAGATGTTCACTCAAGTGGAAATCACGGAAACAGTTGGTGGTAAGCCGACGAAAGTGTCCGGCTTTGCCGGTATTCGTATCGGTATTGATGTGGTGAACAAGGAAAGCGTGATAGACCGTTATAGCAAACCGATTATAT
>NZ_JBCOCI010000208.1:0-340 GCF_040929485.1 Phocaeicola sp. RTP21198st1_B8_RTP21198_201120
TCGGAAGCTTTGGTTCCGCCTGATTATGTAAACCCGTTTATTGGTGCCAGTACTAGTGTAGGGGCTGCCGGTGTTTATCACGGATTAGGTAAAACTTTTCCCGGAGCTACGACTCCGTATGGTATGGTACAGGTTAGTCCTAATACAATAACGGGAGGTGATAACGGTTCCGGATACAGTGATGAACATAAGACAATCGAAGGATTTGCCTTTACCCAGATGAGTGGTGTGGGATGGTTTGGTGATTTGGGCAATTTTCTTGTGATGCCTACAACTGGTGAATTATATAAAGTGGCAGGTAAAGAGAATAATGATAGTATAAAAGGATATCGTTCGGCTT
>NZ_JBCOCI010000208.1:350-1956 GCF_040929485.1 Phocaeicola sp. RTP21198st1_B8_RTP21198_201120
CACTGAAACGGCTAAGGCCGGATATTATTCGGTAGAATTGACTGATTATCATATCAAAGTAGAAAGTAGCGCGACACCGCACTGTGGAATTTTGCATTTTACTTATCCTTCTAGTGACCAATCGCGTATTCAGATTGATTTAGCTCGTAGAGTAGGGGGAACATCTACTTCACAGTATATTAAAGTTGTAGATGATTACACTATTCAAGGATGGATGAAGTGCACACCTGATGGTGGTGGATGGGGTAATGGTGAAGGAAAAGCCGATTATACCGTTTATTATTATGCACAATTTAGTAAACCTTTGACTAATTATGGCTTTTGGAGTGCAGATATTCCCGAACATTGGGTTCGGAAACGTGATGAAGTAGTGAGTATTCCTTATTTGACTCGTGTATCACAAGCTCCGGTTATAAAAGACAAGAAAGAATTGACGGGTAAACATCTGGGCTTTTTTACTGAATTTCCAACGAAGGAGGGAGAGACTGTAGAGATGAAAGTTGGTATCTCTTTTGTTGATATGGAGGGTGCTGCAAATAACTTTGAACAAGAAATAGCCTCTAAAAATTTTGGACAAGTAAAGCAGGAAGCTACTGAATTGTGGAATAAAGAACTTAATCGTGTCCGGATATCCGGTGGTACGGATGATGAAAAAACGATATTCTATACTGCCATGTATCATACGATGATTGATCCTCGTATCTATACAGATGTAGACGGACGTTATGTAGGCGGTGATTATAAAATACATACGGCTGACAGCACTTTTACAAAACGTACTATATTCAGTGGATGGGATGTATTTCGTAGTCAGTTTCCTTTGCAGACTATAATTAATCCGCGTTTAGTAAGTGATGAACTGAACTCATTGATTACTATGGCAGATCAGAGTGGGCGCGAATACTATGAACGTTGGGAATTGCTGAATTCCTATTCCGGCTGTATGTTGGGAAATCCTGCTTTGTCTGTTTTGGCAGATGCGTATATCAAAGGGATTCGTACGTATGATGCAGAGAAAGCATATCGTTATGCCGTTAACACATCCCGTCGTTTTGGTAATGATTCATTGGGGTATGCTCCGGAACCATTGAGTATTTCAACCACTTTGGAGTATGCTTATACTGATTGGTGTATATCTCAATTAGCGAAAGCTATGGGGAAAGAAGACGATGCCAAATGTTTCTATGAAAAGGGACAGGCATATCATTCTATTTTTGATAAAGAAAAGGGATGGTTCCGTCCCCGTAAAGCAGATGGTGCATGGGTAGAATGGCCGGAGAATGGACGTCTTAAAGAATGGTATGGGTGTATAGAAGCAAACTCTTATCAGCAAGGTTGGTTTGTACCTCACGATGTTCCGGGAATGGTGAACTTGATGGGTGGTAAGGAGAAAGTTATTGCGGATTTAACAGATTTCTTTGATAAAACTCCTTCTAATATGCTGTGGAATGAATATTATAACCATGCGAATGAACCTGTGCACTTCGTTCCTTTTTTGTTCAATCAGCTTGAAGTTCCCTGGTATACTCAAAAATGGACACGCTATACATGTGAAAAGGCTTATGCAAACAAAGTTGAAGGGATTGTTGGCAATGAAGATGTAGGT
>NZ_JBCOCI010000208.1:1965-2256 GCF_040929485.1 Phocaeicola sp. RTP21198st1_B8_RTP21198_201120
TGGTATGTGTTGGCTGCTTCCGGTATTCATCCTTCCTGTCCGGGAAATACACGTATGGAGATTACAAGTCCGGTTTTTGATAAGGTAGAGTTCAATCTTGATCCCAGTTATTATACTGGTAAGAAATTCACGGTGATAGCTCATAATAACAGCATAAATAACATCTATATACAAAAAGCTTTGTTGAACGGTCAGGAATACAATAAATGTTATCTTGATTTTGCGGACATTGCAGCCGGAGGTACATTGGAGCTGTTTATGGGTGATAAACCTAATGTTGAGTGGGGACTT
>NZ_JBCOCI010000209.1:0-968 GCF_040929485.1 Phocaeicola sp. RTP21198st1_B8_RTP21198_201120
GATGGATGGAACGATGGTACCTATCAAAGAATTGGCAGATATAACGACGATTACGGGACCGTTATTGATATTCCGTGATAATCACGCTCGTTTCTGTGCAGTGAAATTTTCGGTGAGAGGTCGTGATATGGGTACGGCAGTTGCCGAGGCGCAGAAAAAGGTGAATGCTTCCGTACATTTGCCGGCAGGTTATTCACTGAAATGGACGGGCGATTTTGAGAACCAGCAACGTGCAACGAAACGTCTGGCACAGGTTGTCCCTATCAGTATTGCTATTATCTTTATCATCCTGTTTATTCTATTCTCTAATGCGCGGGATGCGGGACTGGTATTGTTGAATGTACCGTTTGCCGCCGTGGGTGGTATTGTGGCTCTTCTGATAACGCAGTTCAACTTCTCCATTTCTGCCGGTATCGGTTTTATTGCCTTGTTTGGTATTTGTATTCAGAACGGGGTGATTATGATTTCCGATATAAAGGCGAATCTAAAACTCGGCTCGCCCTTGGAGAAAGCCACTAAGGAAGGAGTGCGCTCGCGTATCCGCCCTGTGATTATGACAGCGGCAATGGCAGCTATCGGTTTGATGCCCGCTGCCATGAGTCATGGAATTGGTTCGGAATCACAACGTCCGTTGGCGATTGTCATTATCGGCGGATTGATAGGAGCGCCTTTCTTTGCATTGTTTGTCTTTCCTCTTATCGTAGAAATGGTATATGAACGAATGTTATATGATAAAAACGGAAAGTTATTGCAAAGACGTATTTAGTTCATTTCTATTCTGTGGAAAAAACGTTCATAGATTAAATTTGTAGTTTTCAGTAGGTAGAGAGAGAAAGGGATAAAAGAAGGGTGATTAAAAAATCACCCGTACTTTTGTTCCTTTTTCTATTTCTGAAGATATATCCAGCTTTGCATGATAAGCAGAAATGATTTTCAGGGTCAGGCTAAGTCCGATGCCTTGTCCGGCA
>NZ_JBCOCI010000209.1:978-2242 GCF_040929485.1 Phocaeicola sp. RTP21198st1_B8_RTP21198_201120
CTTTTACAGTCATCTGCCGGTCTGTCTCTTCCAAATGAAGATGGATTCTTTCATCGGAAGCTGTCAACTCTTTTAATATATCAGCCAGAATAATCTCTTCAATATTGTTTTTCAGGAGTTCTTCTTCTTGTCGTGAAAGAAAAAGAAGATGCCGGATCAGGCTGGATAACCGTTTGCTTTCCGAAGAAATTCGTTGGAGGGATTCAATGTATTCTCCCGTGCTTCTTTCTTTCAGCAGACTGATTTCACATTCTCCCTGAATGGCAGTAATCGGATTGTTCAACTCATGTGAAGCGTGACTGACAAAGGATTTTTCTGCCTTGAATGCACTGTCCAAACGGTCGAGCATACTATTTAATGTCTTTATCATGTCCTCCAGTTCGTCATTATTGCCAGTAGTCTTTAATCGGCGGTTCAGACTGTTGGCGCGTATTCTTTTCAATTCCTTTAGTATGTGTTGCAGGGGAACCAGAATACGGCCGGAATATATTTTTCCGATAAAAAAGATCAGGACGGAACTGGCTAAGATGAGAAATATGGAAAGCAACAATAAGTGTTCCTTGATTTCTGTTCCGTAGGCATTCCGGGACATGACGAGTACGATAAAGTTGCCTTCATTATCCGGATAATAAAGGGCGGCTCCCAGTTGATCCTTATATTTGAAGGAGAAAGGGATGCTGTCCTGTCCTGCCAGCAGAAGAGCCTGCTGGTGTTGCGTGAGGTATTTATTCAGCGTATCACGCACTTCGGAGAGACTGTCCATATTTAAAAGAATCTCATGGGCTTCGGGCAGGAGTTCGTCATATTTGCGTTGGATAATCTGGTAGCTCTGTTCGTCTACTTCATCTTTTTCCCAATGCTTCTGTGCGGTCAGGTAGGCTTTTTCACGCAGGTAAGAAGCATAAAGTTTATTGATGTACTGCGTACTGAAAATATAGAATACAGCAATGATGATGACAGTGGTCAGTACACTGATTAATGTATAGAAGAGAGCTATTTTAGAACCTATTTTCATAGCCGGTGTGCTTGGGAGTTTAAGTATTCATGATATATCCTAGTCCTACGACTGTATGAATCAGCTTTTTATCAAAGTCACGGTCAATCTTTACCCGGAGATAGTTTACGTAAACATCTACGATATTGGTATTGGTATCAAAATTCTTGTCCCATACATCTTTGAGCAGGGTAATACGTGAGAGGGCAACCCCTTGATGAGTCATGAAATATTCGAGCAGGCGGTATTCTTTAACGGTAAGGTCGATGT
>NZ_JBCOCI010000210.1:0-2178 GCF_040929485.1 Phocaeicola sp. RTP21198st1_B8_RTP21198_201120
TCCATGTTCCATTCAATGACTGATACCGGGAGGAGGAAGAGCGTTTCACTTGCAACGCTTCTGTTTCAGTAGGAAATGAAATAGATGTTGCACCGTATGGTTCCCTGTTAATACTGTTAATTAAAGGGTTTTCAAATTCACTTTGCCCGAATCCTATGGGTGGCGTAGCATAACTATCACTACCATCAAAAGGTATTTGTGAAATCCCCTTGACAGACAGACATAATAGAAATATTATAATCAGTTGTTTCTTCATTTTCATTCTACCATTTTCAATAATTAGTATTCTAGCACGCTTTATTTCTCTACGCCAAACTCAACCTCATTCGCCCAATGTTCCTTCCAGTCCGGATGGAATGCTCTGGAGTTTTTCTTCGAAACGCTTCGGCCGCGTGCTAATTCCATACAAGCAGCCCCGGCGCCATCATCGTTGATACGCGCAGAGAATTTAATTTTATCGCCTTTATCAATGGCTTTCTTCACATCCGGTATTTCGGACCATGGAATAGCACATTCATAATACAATGTATTACCTTCACGTGTAGTAATCAGTTTTCCATCTTTTACGGCTCCGTCAAAGGAAGATTTGGGCTGGCGAGGATAGAAGTGTTTTCGCGGCATACCCGGAACAAGCATTCTCCATATTTCAAAACCACCGCCATATTCGGGAGCAACAGTATTCAAAGCGTATTCATAATCTGTACATTTATAACCGATGTAACGCGGCATAGTACCTTTCGTTTCAGCTTCCATACCATCTTCGCCGATTGGAATTACATTGAAAGCAATCAGTATATTATCTGTTGCTATCCCATTGGTGCCATCCGGTAATGTAGGTCTTTTACGGTAAGTGAAACGACGTACCTGCTCGGGCCATACCAAAGGAACCAAATCATCTTGAGAGACAACATGGCAAGTAACATCTTGAGGCAAAGAAGAATCTGAACCGATAAGATAGTATCCTAATTGCCCATATTTACCCAGCCAGTTTCCGACAGTATCAAAATCACGGTTTACAAGTTTCGCTGAAGCACCGGCATTACCCGAATTAACAACATTGTCCGATGAGTCAAAAAAGATACCTGATAATTTTGTTGTGTACCACCAACCATAAGATGAACAACGTATGCGCACATTACCACATAAATCCAATGTCAGATAAGTACCATTCCATAGTTTGTCTATCTTGGTAGAAAGTAATTCTTTGCCACTGTCTTTATCATAAACAGTAACAGACAAGCCATTCTGATTTATACTTGGGAAATAAAAAGAAGTGCGGGTATATTTATCTTTCGGCAAATGAATATCCATACCCATCGACAGAGTAGTAGATGTATTTTCCATATAATTCATCATACGTCCTTTTGCCGAAGGCAATTGCAGTGCTTTTTGATCTGATTCTGCCGCAGGCTGCGTTACTATGGTAGAATGCATGGCATATATGGTCTGCATATAAGCTGTGTCAGGATAGAAATAATCATCATCATTGCGAGTCTCAAATCTCAATGTTCCTTTATTGGGAGTTTTATCCGCAACTTTTGCTGCAAAGTAGAAATAATCGTCATCGTAAGCCAGGTAGGTATGCGCCAATCCTTCCGCATTACTATCAAACTTTTGATATGGATACCATGCAGCTTCCGTCAAAGAAATGCTGGCCTTGGAAGAACCTTCTATCGTTTGTGAAATCATGTTTTGCCAGTCATTCAGATTACCATCTATCTTTATCGTTTTCTTTGCAATATAATTGACATGCATATTTTCCCAATGCACGGCGAATCCATCTTTTCCTGCATCGAAATGAACTTCAAGCGGATAGTTATTGTCCACACTGGCAGTTCCGTTTGTCACTTTCGCTCTGATAGTTTTTGTCTCATTGGGCTTAAACGATACATTCTTCGGATAAGATATATCCAGATTACCGATAGAAACAGATAATACACCTTGTACCGGACGATTGAGGATATTGGTCAGTTGAAGTTCCATTTCCGGTTTGCTGGCAATGGGAGCTGTAAAGTCTTTCGCAATTATTTCGACAGGTTCATAGCCCACGATATCCGCTTTACTAATGGCCGATACAAGTTTGTCAAAGGCTCCCTTCTCACCATTTACACGCATATAATATCCCTGATAATTAAGAGGAATTTCGTAGATTCCATTTTTAGGAGCAATGGCGTTTCC
>NZ_JBCOCI010000211.1:0-930 GCF_040929485.1 Phocaeicola sp. RTP21198st1_B8_RTP21198_201120
GGCGTAGTCTGTGGCAATGAGCATTTTCGCCTTTTCCTCCCGCTCCGAGAGCGGCAGGCGGCCCAGGAGCGTGGCATCGCCCGATTTGGCGAACTGCACCAGCCGTTCTATGAACTCCGTCTGCTGGGGTGTCGGCGGGATATTGTGCAATATCTCGTTCTTTTGCGGTCGGTCGATCCCTATATCCTCCGCCGAGCGGTAATCTGTAATCTCGGAGTAGAACATGGCCAGTTCGGGAACCTTGATGAAATATCGGAACCGTTCTTTCTGCACGACCTCGTTGGTCACGGAAAACTCGTAGTCGATGGTTTTCTTGGCAAATATGGCCGCCCAGGCATCGAAGGTGCGGATATTCTGACGCTCCAGTTCCTTCGGGCGCAGGTACTTGAAAAGCAGGTACAGTTCCGTGAGCGAGTTGGAGATGGTCGTTCCCGAGAGGAACGTCGCCCCCAGGTCGCGGCCCGTGCGCTGCTGTATGGTACGCAGCGCGAAAAGCATGTTGAGCGCCCGCTGCGACCCCTCGGGATTTCCGAGGCCCGCCACCCGGTCATGCCGGGTCGTGAAAGTCAGGTTCTTGAATTTGTGGCTCTCGTCCACGTAGAGGTGGTCGATACCCATGAGGCGGAAGTCCACGGCGTCGTCCTTGCGTGTTTCCAGCGCGTGCGCCACCTTCTGCAACTTGGCTTCCAGGTTGGCCTTGCGTTTCTGACACCCTTTCATCATGGCGCGGGAAACGTCCCTGCCTTGTGCTTTGAGCACTTCGAGGTTCTCCTCCACACAGTCCAGCTCGGCCTGCAATATCTCCTGCTGTATCTCCGGGGACTGGGGTATCATGCCGAACTGTTCGTGCGAGAGGATCACGACGTCCCAGTCGTTGTTGCGTATCTCCCGGAAGATGCGCTCACGCTTCCGGGGCGTGAAATCCTCCTT
>NZ_JBCOCI010000211.1:969-1658 GCF_040929485.1 Phocaeicola sp. RTP21198st1_B8_RTP21198_201120
GGGTAGAGGACTTTGGCCATCGGGTAAGCGGTGCAGAACGTCCGGGCTATTTCATGGATGTTGGCTTTCAGCCCGATAATCATGGGTTTATTGGCCAGCCCGAGGCGTTTCTTCTCGTAGGCCCCGCAGCACATGATAAGGGTCTTTCCGCCGCCCACCTCGTGGTCGATTATCCCGCCGCCGAGCAGTTTGTCCATCCATATCGCGTCCTTCTGGCTGTCATACAGTTTGTCGATTCCCAGCCCCTTGAGGTCGAGGTCGGGGAATTCCTGGTGCGTCCCGTCGTACTTCGGGCGCACGTAACAGTTGAAAGTACGGTTATAGAGGTCTGTCAGGCGGTCTTTGAAGTCGGACGACTGCTCGCGCAGCCATTCGGGGAAAGCACCCCGGATCTCATCTATCTTGCTGTTGGCGAGCTGTATGGCCTCCCCGTCACGCACTTTGACCTCCCGCCGTTCTCCGTCCACCCATCTGAGGACGGTCTTGGTGATGTCGGGCGAAGTGTTTTGCAGGGCGTGTTTCAAAAGGTGCAGGCCGTTGTACTTACGGGTCTGCGCGCTGACGGCATACTGCTCCGTGATCTTCACGTTCGTCGCTTCCGCCTTCACGCCGTACTCGTCTAGGTTGGAGGCGAAGGTGATCTTCACCTCCGTATCGAAGAGCGAGGAGGCGAAACGCTCGTAAACACC
>NZ_JBCOCI010000211.1:1671-2219 GCF_040929485.1 Phocaeicola sp. RTP21198st1_B8_RTP21198_201120
GCCTCGATCCGTTCGGCTTTCCCGATGACATTGCCGGCGATGAACTTGTCGGCAACCTCGTAGCCGTCCGTTTCCGGGTTGTAATAGATACGTCCTTTCAGTTCCCCGAGTATTCCCTCCACGGTAGTTCCCGTGAGCGAGGCCATGTAGTGCGGTTCCACCCGGCCGTACTTGTTCAGGCTGGCCACAAGGGCCTCCGAAGCGTCGTCGGCGTGCGTGATCTCATCGGGATTGAAGGCCACGGGACGCTCGAAGATGTCGGCTTTGCGTGCCTTGCCGTCGATGTAACGCTCCAGCGACAGAATCTCCGTCCCCCGCGCGTCCATCTTGATCAGGTCGAGGTTGCGTTTGTCATTGAGCCGTCCGAAGCGTTCGGTGAACTTGTCGTAAAGCCGGTTGAGCATCTCCCGCAGGGCGGGGTTCGCCGTCAGCGTTTCCGCCTCGTTGTTATAAAGGTGGTAATAGGCAGCGCGTATCTCGAGATACATGGAGGCTTTCGTCCGTTGTGCAGGCGTGAGTTCCAGCGGGTGGAACATGGGTTGCAGGGA
>NZ_JBCOCI010000212.1:0-1495 GCF_040929485.1 Phocaeicola sp. RTP21198st1_B8_RTP21198_201120
CATTATTATCCCCATCACAGAAAAGCCGTAATACAGAATTGTTATATAAACGATTTTCCATATCATAATGCCACTTCTCTTTTCCTTCTTTGTCAACGGCATAAATACCATTGCGGATCGTTCCGAGTACGATTGTCGAATCTGATGGAATCATTACGGCACGATTCATCTGCTGACTTTTTAATTCCTGATCGATAGCGGTAGGGTGGGGAGAAAGTGTCTTTCCGTCATAGTCAAAAAGTCCGTTCCACTCGGTACATAGAATCATTTTTCCTCCTGCGGTGGGAATGACTGCAACCACAGAGTCATCTTTTAATGCTTTACGTTTAATCAATAGTTTATATTCATCATTTTCCAGAAGATAAAAATCACCGTTGACCATCTGTACATAGATTTGTCCATGCGCTTTATGAAAATACAATGGCAAATGTTGAGAGTTATAGTGTGCGGTTACTTTCTTTCCGTCATATTTAAACCAAGAACTGAATGATTGGAAATAAATGCATTCACCTATCTTGAGTTGGCTCCATAAGGAAGTGTATTCAAGTATACCAAGAGAGTTGCGGCTGAAATAGCCGAAATCCTCGTATGTTCCCACATAAATACGGTCACCATCAATGAGTATGGATCGCACAAGCTGATTACCGGGCATTTGATATTTACTCCACGTATAGCCATCGAAACATAATAGTCCTGTATTATTTCCAATGTACATCTCTCCGTTCTTTCCTTGAGCTAAAGCCCAGTTTTGTAATCCCGCTTGGTAGTCTTTGGCTGTATAGTTGGTCACAATGGGCATAAATGTAGATGCATGACTTATTACTGGGGATAAACATCCTCCTATGAAAATAAATAATAAATAGATAAAATCAGTGCGTCTCATAGAATACTCTCTCTATTATAGTGATGGAAAATAATTTCAAATATAATATCAAATAATTAAAAAATCCCAAATCAGCGAAAAAACATGCCAAAATAAGTGTCTACAAGCGATAAACGTACTAAAAACGTAGTGTTGTACAGCATAAAAGTAGTAGCGTAGTATGCGTTATTTTGCAAGAATTTTAAAAACTCCATTCCTTTGTTGCATCGATTTTTTAGCAACCTTATTATCAACTAATACGTAAAAAAATGAAGAGAAAGATTACTTTTCTTGTAGTTGCAGTGTTGTGTTTACAGACACTGCTTGCTCAAAACAAAACAATCAGAGGTACTATTGTTGATTCCTTTAGTGAACCGATCATTGGTGCGTCTGCTCATGTAAAAGGTACCTATACTGGTACTATCTCGGACCTTAATGGTAACTATACTTTGGAAAACGTTCCCGAAGATGCTATTATTACCTTCTCTTATATAGGAATGATACCTCAAGAAATTGCTGTAAAAGGGAAGAATGTAATCAATGTTCAATTAAAAGATGATGTTCAGAAGCTGGAAGAAGTGGTTGTGATCGGTTACGGTTCAGCCAAGGCCAAGGACTTGACTTCTCCCATTA
>NZ_JBCOCI010000212.1:1505-2208 GCF_040929485.1 Phocaeicola sp. RTP21198st1_B8_RTP21198_201120
CCTCTGCACCTATGGCTGCTATGCAAGGGAAAGTGGCCGGAGTAAACGTAACCAATAGCGGTACTCCGGGAGAAGGGCCGAAGGTAGCTATTCGTGGTAAAGGGTCATTTTCCAACAGCTCGCCTCTTTATGTAGTGGATGGTATGTTCTATGATGATATCAATTTCCTCAATAGTAATGACATTCAGGATATGTCTGTGTTGAAGGATGCTTCGGCTGCTGCCATTTATGGTGTGCGTGCTGCCAATGGTGTTGTTATTATCACTACCAAAAAAGGACAGCGTAACCAAAAAGCTAAAATTACCTATAACGGATATATAGGTGTACAGAAAGCTACAAACGTTTTAGAAATGGCTAACTCTCAAGAGTATTCTACTATGCTTCTCGAAGCTAATTATGATGCATATGTATCTACCATGAAGGCTTCTATTGATAAATTCGGCGGTGATTATTCCGATCCGGATTTTCATAACTGGAAATTCGATTCAGACACAGACTGGTATAAGGAGTTACTGCGGAGTGCGCTTATCACTAACCACAGTTTGGGAATTAGTGGTGGAACAGAGAAAAGCACTTATTCCGTAGGTATGAGTTATCTGTATCAGGATGGTGTAATGGATGTGGAGAATAATTATAAACGTCTCAATTTCCGTGCAGCACTCGATTATGAAGCAACCAACTGGCTGAAGGTAGGTTTTAATGG
>NZ_JBCOCI010000213.1:0-1143 GCF_040929485.1 Phocaeicola sp. RTP21198st1_B8_RTP21198_201120
GAGTCTTTGTTTCATGGACGATAACATCCTGTGAAAATCAAGATAATGAATTTCCTGATTATGAGGGTGGCACTTCAGTCTATTTTGCAACCCAGTATCCGGTGAGAACGTTGGTTATGGGTGAAGATGAGTATGATACGACGCTGGACAATGCTCATAAATGTAAGATTAATGCTACTATGGGCGGTGTTTATGCTAATAAGAAGGATATCACGATAGATATTGAAGTAGACAATACATTATGTGATAACCTTTATTATTCGTATACTTCTGCATCTGAAAATGTGCCGGTAAAAGCTATGCCTTCCAACTACTATACATTATCTGATGATAAGATCACTCTGAAGAATGTATTGATGGATGGTGTGGAAGTCTCATTTACTGATGCTTTTTTTGCTGATCCCGAAGCATTGACCGCTACCTATGTTATACCTTTGGTAATGACAGGTGTGACTAATGCTGACCGTATTTTGAATGGTACTTTGTCCGAAGGGGCAGAAGCCGTCAGATGTAATTCGTCAGTGTGGTTGGTGCAACCACAGGATTATGTACTTTATTGTGTGAAATACATCAATAAATGGACTGGTAAGTATCTGCGTCATGGCGTGGACAAAGTGACAGAAAACGGGACAACTACCGAGAATGATCGCCATAACGAGTATGTAGAAGATGATGAAATATGTCAGACTGTAACAAAATCTTTGACTGAAACCATTCTTACAGTTACTACCAATTTAGGGACAACAGACAATCCGCGTAATATCAGTTATAAGTTGCTGCTGGTTTTTAATGGCGATGAATGTGTGGTTTCCGGGTTGGACGGCGTTACGGCTACTGGTACTGGTAAGTTTGTTCAAGACGGTGAGAAGAATAGTTGGGGTAATAAAGACCGTGATGCCATTTATTTGAAGTATACTGTGGATTTCAGTAATGGATTAAAGCTTGAAACAGAAGATACACTGGTTGCGCATAGTCGTGGCGTGGCAAGAGAAGATTTTACGCCGATCTATGTGAAGAATTAATCGTTAAATCTAGAAGAATATGAAATACTATAATAGAATTTTACTGCTTGCTATGGTTGCCGGAATAACTGTATCTTGTGCGGATGCGCTTTTTGCGGACTACAAGACAGAGAAACCGGAG
>NZ_JBCOCI010000213.1:1153-2169 GCF_040929485.1 Phocaeicola sp. RTP21198st1_B8_RTP21198_201120
GAAAACATATATTGACCGTATCTCCCATCCCGACTTCAAGTTGGGAACGGGGGTCACGGTGAGTGATTTCTTGAAGCAAGATTTGGTTTATACTTTGACTGTCAACAACTATGACGACGTGACGGCTGGTAATGCCATGAAATATAGCTCCTGTGTAGATGCCAAAGGAAATATGGATTTCGGCACAGTCAAGAAGTTTGTGAAAACTGCAAAAGAAACAGGAATTAGTATTTACGGGCATACGCTCTGTTGGCATTCACAGCAGCAAAATGCTTATTTGAATGGGCTGATTGCGGATAAAGAACCGGAACCGGTTCCTGGTAGTTCAGAAATCGCACTTCATATAAAAACCTCGAAACCTCAAGCGAATGTATGGGATTGGGAATTGTATTATGATTTGGATGAAGCATTAATAGCAAATCAAGAATATACTATAAGTGTGCGGATGAAGGCTTCTTCGGCTATAACCTTTCCGTTCTGGCCGGGGAAGAAAGATGGGACTGACACTCAATATGGTGCAGGGACCTTTTCAGCGGGTGAGCAATGGTCAACTAACACATTCACGTTTACGCCTTCTGCTGATATCGATAGGTTACGGTTCTGTTTCGGTTTGTTTGGCGGTGATTTGTATTTTGATGATTTAACATTGACTGCCTCGGGCTCTGATAGAAATTTGATTATGAACTCTACTTTCGAAGAAAGCAAAGATCTGTCCCGATGGAGTAAAGCGAGTTGGATTGATTTTGCTTATGGGATAGAGGAGGTCCAGGAAAGTGGATCCGTGTTAACTAATGTATATATATTAGAGGATGACTTTTCAAGCGGAACAGCTATGATGGGTTGGGGAAATAACTCGACTCGGCAGGTGATTGACGGAGTACATCAAATGACAAATCCGTCGGAAGTAAATTCTTGGGAAGCACAGGCTGGCTATGATTTTTCAGCTCCTTTGACAGAAGGGACTACCTATTTCTTAAAGATGAAGATTAAAGGCAGTGTAGCAGGTAGTATTGGGG
>NZ_JBCOCI010000214.1:0-2152 GCF_040929485.1 Phocaeicola sp. RTP21198st1_B8_RTP21198_201120
ATAAAAACTAACGCAATGGCTTAATTTCTTTCCAACAGCATGGAGTTCTTTTGAAGCCAGTTTCAGGAATTCGGTATATGCATCCTGAATATCAGGGTTCAAATGTTCGAGATCAAGATCTATTCCATCATATCCGTTTGCATTGCAATCACTTACATACTTCTCAACAAGCGCCTTTCTTTTCTGTGGCGTATCAATCGTTTCTTCATTCCCACCTACAGCCTGATATACTTCGATATGATTCTGATGACATTCATCGATAAATGATTTCGGAGGATTCCCGAAAACGCTAATGGAACTAATAATCTCTTTCACTGGCTCTATATCCTTAAGAGAGCTTCCATCTATATAGACATACCAAGGAGCTACTTTCTTCTCCTGGGTGGTGGAAGAGAATATTTCCTGCTTGCAGGAAACACTCGTCATTACCAACATTACACAGCATATAGCTGTTCCAATTATGCTTAAATACCTCATTGAATGTAAAGTAAACTGTTATTCTTCATCATAATTATACTTCTTATATTCTATATAGTCATATTTGACTGTATATGTCTTTGCAGTAGGCTTATCTCCTTGCCAGCCACCTCCATCAGCAAAGGTCATCATTGAGAATCCAAATTTAAACTGTGCCGGAGTATACCAAGTAGTAAATGTTTTCGCCACTTCACCATCTATAATCCATGCCGCCCAATATGCACCATCTGCATTAAGTCTAAGGTCAATAGTCAAAGTGTGTTTACCCGGATCAATAGGTACACCGTAAACTCCCATAGCTTCCGTATAACAACGTACCAGCATCTGACCTGGAACAGGAGGAACCGTACAAGCCGCACGATCATTTTCAGTACCCGAGAAAACAAACATAGAGAATGACCTTTCTTCAGCGTTAGTTGCAGCGATATTACCACCTGCCAACCATTTTTCACCTACCCCTACCAAAGGAACATCTATTTCCCATGTATATTTTCCAGCTCCCACTTCCGGACTATAAACGAAGTTATTCCCGTTAGATAGATTCAAACTTCCATCCGCAATCGTTCCTCCATTGTTAGTCCATCCAACAGGAACAAAACCAGCTTCCTCAAAGTCCCACTTCACTGTTGTTCCCTCTGGTTCGGGAGGAAGCTGACCTTCGATAATCGGCTTCATTGAATAATCATAAGGAACATATTCAAGATAATCAAATAAGGCATAATTTTCTTGAGTTGCCGCATGATCGCCCATACCATAAAGATTCTCGACACTAGATATAGCACGGAAATAAGCCTCTTCACCATAATCTAATTGTGCCCTCTTTAAAACTTTACCATCAACCGACCACTCCGCCAGATATTTCTTATTTTCTAACTTCAAATCCAATACAAACGTATGCCAAGCATCCCCCTTAATAGGCGTGAATTCAGAGAAAAAAGGATTAGCCTGACTAGTCACAAGGCACAGCATATCATCTGGTCCGGCACTATGTGCTGCACGGTCTGCAGCTGTACCGGAACAAATTTCAAAATCCAATTCATGCCCATCATCAAAATATAAAAATGCTCCAATACTAGCCCGGTCATTCATTCCGAATTTAGGGACATATATCCTCCATTCATAACGACCTGATCCGAATTGCGTTGTTGTCTGCACCTTGAAACGGTCCCCATTAGTACCTTCATACTCTTCACCTGCCCGGGTATAGATTCTTAACGCTTTTCCATCTTCACATTCGTCATTATCTACGATAGTGATCGGATTGATCCCTGCCACAAGCCCCGTCTTTTGCAATCCAGTAAAGTCACCGTAATTATAAATGGTTCCTTTATAGCCATCCTGAATAACTGTGATGGTTCGAAGTTCAGCACCTTTCGCCGCTATGGTCAAGGTTGCACTGCGTTTTGGGCCGTTATTCTTATCAGCAGCAATTGTTAGCGTACCATTACCAGTTCCTTCCAAAGGAGAAACTGTAAGCCAATTACCACCTGCCTGATCCACTGCTACTTCCCAAGCTGCTTCTGACGTAATATCTACAGTCTGAACTTCAGTAGAGGAGACTCCGAATGTTAAAGCATTAGTGGAGATTCCGCATGCAACAATCTCAGTTTTCTCTTTGAAGCTATCACCGCATGATACTAAAGAGGCATTACATAATACACCTATTGCTAAATAT
>NZ_JBCOCI010000215.1:0-916 GCF_040929485.1 Phocaeicola sp. RTP21198st1_B8_RTP21198_201120
TTATCCAACCGGGCATAAACGACAGCGTGTTTCGTTGCCTTATACGCACGTAGATTCTGCGTATATGCCGCATATTCTTGCGGATTCTGTTCCTTAAACCCATTCACCTGACTATCGTGTATTTCCATTTCCGTCCAGTCGTCGCAACTGATGGTGGCAACCGACAGGAAAGTAGTCAGTAGGCATAACTTAAAGATTGATTTATATTTCATAATCTCATTGATTTAAAGGTTCGTTCTAGTTTGAAGATTGACTATTCTCAATGGAATGGTCTTTCTTATCCCACCAAAGTTTAGTTCCTGCGGCATCGGGACCATTCAGCATTTGTACAGCTTGATCTATGTATTTCGGATTCCCCGTATATTCATCGGCAGGGAAAGGCAGACGACGGGGACCGATCGTTACATTCACACTATTGTTGGGGTCTTTATTCTCCACGGCAGGCAACAACTTCGGGTAGCCCGTACGACGATGTTCCGCCCATGCTTCCAGTCCCAGCGGGAATATTGCAATCCATTTTTGAGTAATGATACGCTCCAGGTTCCGTTCAAAATTCTCCGCTCCAGGTTCCCAAGCAATCGTAATGGTGCTTACAGCCGAATGACTATACTTTATATCAGCCCCGTCCATCGGGTTCACATAGTCTATAGGCTTTTTCTCTGTATCCTTCACATATCGGTCCGCTCCGGTGGTTCCGCCGCGCTCTTCGAATGAAAGGGCAATCGCCTTTTCATACAATGCCTGCGCATCACCTCCCATATCCCAACCACGCAACGCGCCTTCGGCACGAAGGAAAGTCACCTCCGCCGCATTCATCCAGAGATACGGGTCGGTGCTGGAAATCACCTGCTTCGAGTAAAGATTAATCATGTCGTCTTTCTTCTGGGTGAATATGCCGATACGTACACCATAATAG
>NZ_JBCOCI010000215.1:926-2146 GCF_040929485.1 Phocaeicola sp. RTP21198st1_B8_RTP21198_201120
TTTCTCGCCATCCTGATCGACTGTCTGCACCCCTTTGACAAACATCTTATCCAAACGCGGATCTTCATAACCTTTCATAATAGAAACCAAATCGGCACTGATACGGTAGTCATTCCAATTATTAAATAACAATTCCGAACGGTTCTCCGCCACATGAAGCATGGCGTTATCCTCATTCGATTCAATCACTCCGGCTTCCACAGCCTCCTGCGCAATACGTTGTGCTTCAGTAGGATTGACATAGCTCATACGCATGGCAATACGAAGTTGCATGGAATGTACAAACTTACGCCATTTGGAAATATTTCCGTAATACAGATCTTCCAATTTGCGGAAAGCCTCGGACGACAAGTCTTTATTTTCTTCCAGTACTTTATCCGCTTCTTCCAGTTCCTTCAGCATCTGTGTATATACTTGTTCCTGCGAATCATAAGGGACAGCCAAATCTTCACCCGAATTATCATTATCCATCATCTTCGAGTAAGGAATCGGACCATAAATATCCGTCACACGATGCATGATACAGACACGGAGGATTTTACCGAAAGCTAAAGCCACAGAATCATCCGTCTTGTTCAGCATATCACGATACTGCGGATACATATCTTTGATCGGATCGGCAAATGGAGATTTCAGCCATCCCTGTTCGGGATTGAAAGTGGAGAATTTCATCACCCAAGTGTCTACGATTCCTTCCAGATAGCCACCATAAGCTCCTCCTGCCATGGCATCCATAAACTGGTAAAGGTGCTCACGTGTAGGGATAACCAACCCCTGCATTCCTTTGAGCGTAGCACCGACAATATGATTCTCACGCTGCATTTCTTCTCCGTCCGCTTCATACATACTCCGGTTGATATCACTGTCGAAACAACCGCCCAACGGGAGCAGAAATAATGAAAGGATCATTATCAGAAGAATGTTATATATTCGTTTCATGTCCATCATAGTATTTAGAAGTTAATCTTTATATTGAAACCTATATTCCGGGTACTCGGCATCATGAAGTAGTCGATTCCCTGATAATAGTTGTTCGTAGTAGCTACTGCTTCAGGATCGAAAGGGGCTTTACAGTAGATCATCCATAAGTTACGTCCTACTAGAGATACTGTTACATCTGCAATTCCCCAAAGTTTACTTTTAGGAATAGTGTATCCGATGGACGCTTCTTGTAAGCGCAAATTTGTTGCGCTATATGTATAGTATTGTGGTAAGTTGCT
>NZ_JBCOCI010000216.1:0-1842 GCF_040929485.1 Phocaeicola sp. RTP21198st1_B8_RTP21198_201120
GTTTCATTGTGGAAAGGGTGTTTCTATTGGTGCCACAAACATAATAGATAATATCCGTTCTTTTGCGTCCGGTGCCAAACTGGTAGAAGGTGAAAAGGTTCATCCCACGCAAAAACCGGTGGCGTTGATCCGTAAACTGATTGAAGACAGTACAAAGCCGGGCGATCTGATCCTGGACACTTTCGGCGGTTCCGGTACTACGGCCGTGGCATCCATTGAAAGCGGCCGGAACTTTGTTTTAATGGAACAGGACGAAATTTATTATTTCACGGCACAGAAACGAATAAAAGATGCGTATGAACGATTTAACGGTGGTGGATAGTATTTATCTGGATGCGCAGCAAAAAGAGGATGTACGGCGTTTGTCTTCTTTAGGGTATTCTTCGAAAGACATAGCCGTTTCCCTGGGGCTTTCTCCGGAAGATGTCGGGCTTTTTGTCCGGGATGCGGAACCGGTGGCAACTTCTGTTAACTTTCTGATCCGGGAAGGGATTCTCGTAGCACGTGCCGCCCCTGAAATAAAACTTCATGAAGCGGCGGAAGGTGGAAACGTGGAAGCTATAAAACAGCTGGAGGCCGTACGGAAAAGACATACTTTCGAACGTTTAATCGAACAAATGGATGACGACGAATTTAATTAAGCCCTCACGAATAGACTTTGACAAGGTGGATATCAACCAGATTCAAAGGATTCTTTCTACCGGTACGCTGGAAGCTCTCGCGCCCGATGAAAGGGAATATTACAGCCTTATGGAAATGGTACGGGGACTTCGTGCCCGTATGCGTATAAATGGCAAGTTGGTGACAAAAGCCGGTATTATCCGCCTTTTAAAGTCGGAGCCTTACGGCCTTTCGGACTGGATGGCCCGCCAGGTGTACGCCGACAGTCTCAATTTCTTTTATACACAGGATAACGTACGCCCGCAGGCTTTCGCCAACCTGTATGCGGAAAAGGCCGAAAATTGGGCGAATACCGTCTTTCTTATGGGTAATGTAAAGGAGGCTAAGAACCTTCTGAAACTGGCGGCGGAACTTCGCGGATGTTATAAGGACCAACAGACCGAAATACCGGAGGAACTGCTTTCACAGAAAAGCACGGTTATTTATACTACCAGCCGTAAGGATCTGGGTGTTCCTGAAATCGACCGTAAGGAATTGGAAGAGTTTATCGACGCGATACCGGAAATTCCTGTTATTGTACGTGATAATATAAAAGAGGATGCGCGTATTAAAGCTTTTGATCTGAAAAAACGTATGTTGTATGATATCAAAGAGTTCGGGGAAGATAACGAAGGTGAGTAACGCCGATGATGTAGAAATAAAATACGGTCATATAATCCAGGTTCTGACGGACTGGATCGATACTACTATCCTTGTATCTATTGACGGCCGCGGTATGGCTAAATCTACCGTTATACAAGCCAGGCGTTCCGCCCGGTGTGTGGAAGAAATGCCCGGCGGTGCGTTCGCTTTTGTTGCCAATACCTACAGTAATCTGGAAGATAATATAATGCCGGCCGTACAGAAGGGCTGGCAACTTATGGGCCTGATCGAAGGGGTACACTATGTAAAAGATACCCGCCCGCCTGAATCCTGGCGGCGTAAATGTTCGGTTATCGTAGATGATTACAAGCATGTTTATAGCTTCTGGAACGGATGTGTTATTTTCATGGGATCACTGGATAACCCTTCATTGCTTGCCGGAAAGTCTGTAATACATCTGTTTTATGATGAAGCGAAGTACGATAAGGAAATGAAAGTAAACCGCGCTATGCCTATTCTTCGCGGTGATGCGATCACTTACGGACATTCCCATTTGTTCCTGGGAATAACCATTACTAC
>NZ_JBCOCI010000216.1:1862-2134 GCF_040929485.1 Phocaeicola sp. RTP21198st1_B8_RTP21198_201120
TATGCCGGATATCGACGAAAACGAGTACGACTGGTTTTTCCGGTATGTCAAGCAAATGGACCCGGAACGGATCATTAAAATAGTGCAGGCGGCAAGTGTACGTAATGACTTGATAATTTCCCTTTTACGGGAACAAAGAAAGAACAGGCCTTCCCCCTTGAAACTGAAACGTTTGAAGCGGGATATTGAATATTACGATCGGGCTTTGTTGAAGTTGAGAAAAGGGCAGACGTTCTTTCTTAACGCTTCTTCATTCGCTAATGTTGAGATAC
>NZ_JBCOCI010000217.1:0-367 GCF_040929485.1 Phocaeicola sp. RTP21198st1_B8_RTP21198_201120
TTAATGACATCATCAATAATATGCCGGAATCCGAAGCTGCTTTCAAACTGGCTAAAGATGGATTAACCAACCGTCTGCGCACCGAACGTATCATCAAAGGTGACATTATCTGGAGTTATATCAATGCACAAGATTTAGGGCAAAACGTAGACCCGCGCATCAAGCTCTACAACGACATACAGAACATGTCGCTAAAAGATATTGTCGATTTCCAAAAGCAATGGGTAAAAGGACGTACGTATGTTTATTGCATCCTGGGAGATAAGAAAGATTTGGAGCTGGATAAATTGAAAGCTGTAGGTCCTATTGAAGAATTGACCCAAGAACAGATTTTCGGATACTAAAAAGAAACGAGCCGGCCATAAAT
>NZ_JBCOCI010000217.1:377-2120 GCF_040929485.1 Phocaeicola sp. RTP21198st1_B8_RTP21198_201120
ACACAAAGTTTACCCCTGTTACAAATTGAACTGTAACAGGGGTATTACTTTTAAAGAGAGCTCCAATACACTCTTTATTGTTTCCGATTTATCATTTACGGTTTATCGTTTCATTTTTAACGATAAACCGCTTATCGCCTATTTCTCACTTTCTTCGTACATCTTCTCTATCTGCTCACTATAATTCTTGGCAACCACCGCCCGTTTCAGTTTCAGTGTATTAGTCAATTCTCCACGTTCCATGCTGAATGGCTCAGGCAGTAAAGTGAAACGTTTGATTTGTTCATAGTGCGCAAATTGTTGCTGAAGTGTATCGATCCGGGCACGGAACAATCCTACAATCTTCGGATGCTGCAACAGTTCCGTCATATCCTTATATTCAATACCCTTTTCTTTGGCATACTCTTTCACAAATCCATATACAGGAACAATCAGAGCCGAGACAAACTTACGTTGATCGGCGATAATGGCAATCTGGTCGATATAACGGTCAATGACCAACTTCGTTTCCAAAGCTTGCGGAGCGACGTATTTGCCGTTTGATGTTTTGAATAAATCTTTAATACGTTCGGTCAGGAAAAGCTGTCCATTTTTAAAGTAACCGGCATCACCTGTATGGAACCAGCCATCCGGCTCAATAGCGGCAGCTGTGGCTTCCGCTTTTTTGTAATAGCCTTTTGTGATCGTCTTACCCCGAAGCAGGATTTCATTGTCTTCACCGATTTTCACTTCAATCCCCGGCAGTACAACACCTACCGAACCGATATCATAGCCAACCGGCAGTGTACAAGATACAGTAGCCGTAGATTCCGTCAGTCCATATCCTACCACCATATTGATTCCTACCGAATGAACGAATTCATTAATCTCATCGGGAACGGCAGCACCGGCAGTCGGGAAAAAGTTACCATTCTCAATACCGATTGTTTTTTTCAGCAAAGAATAGATAGTCTTCTCGTAAAACTTATATTTCAGTTGATTCATCACCGGAGGAGTCTTTCCCAGACGCAGATAATCCAGATTATGGATTCTACCTACCCGGATAGCATCCAGCATCAGTGCCTTCTTCAACCCGGTTGTTTCGTTTATTTTTTCCTGTACCCCTGCATACACCTTCTCCCAAAAACGGGGAACACTGCACATCAGTGTCGGGCGAATTTCCTTAATGGTTGTTTGTATATCTGCCGGACGGAGATTGATACAAATCTGCACTCCTTTATGAATACAGAGATAACACCATGCTTTCTCAAACACGTGTGTTAATGGAAGGAAGTTCATCGATACATCCTTATCCGACATCGTCGTCAAACGGTCATCATGTGTATGAAACTGTTCCAGATAACAGGAATGATGAAGCATGACGCCCTTCGGTTCACCCGTTGTGCCGGATGTATAGAGAATGTTTGCCAAGTCATCATAAGAAGCCCGTTCGGTACGCTCTTCTACCGTATCATTATGAGGCAATCCCTCTCCCGTCGCCATAAATTCATCAAAATAGATAGATGATACGTCACGAGGGTCTTTTACCACCGAACGGTCAAAGATTATCAGTTGTTGCAAAGAAGAACAGAAACCAAAGATGCTGAAAGCGGCATCATACTGGTATTGCTCACCGACAAAAAGAAAACGAATCTGCGCATCATTAATGATATATTGCGCCTGCGCAGGTGAACTCGTTGCATAAAACGGAATGGTAACCGCCCGGTTGGCAAATGCACCAAACTCTACATAGAACCATTCGCG
>NZ_JBCOCI010000218.1:0-1542 GCF_040929485.1 Phocaeicola sp. RTP21198st1_B8_RTP21198_201120
GTCTTGATATTGGTTTGTTGATTCCTCAGTTCGATAGCCCATTGGACGCTGACGGTAATCGTGTGGCTACTCCCTGGGTATCCCATCCCAACAATGTACGCGATTATTTTCGCATGGGTATTTCTACAAACAACGGTATTTCTGTTGCCCGTGGAGACGACAAATACCAGTTCCGTGTAGGATATAACTACGAAAAACAAGTCAGTATCGTTCCTGATGCTGGAACTAATAAGACGAATATCAGCCTAAATACGGATTACCATCTGGCAAAATGGATTGTGGTGGGAGCTACAGCCAATTACATCGTTTATACAGCTCCCAGTTTGCCGGGGTCAGCTACTCC
Source organism: Phocaeicola sp. RTP21198st1_B8_RTP21198_201120 (assembly GCF_040929485.1). Lineage (NCBI taxonomy): Bacteria > Pseudomonadati > Bacteroidota > Bacteroidia > Bacteroidales > Bacteroidaceae > Phocaeicola > Phocaeicola sp. RTP21198st1_B8_RTP21198_201120. Next base: position 344 of record NZ_JBCOCI010000218.1, read on the forward strand.
CTCGGGCAGTAACGTACGTTCTAACAGTCCTATGCTTCAGTTCTTGTGGTTCGGACGTCAAGTGGATACGAACTCATTGAAGGCGGACTATACTCGCAACTGGAATTCAAGCTATTACGACAATCCTTTTTGGAGTGCTTCTTATAATACACAGAGTCAGGAACGTCATCGTCTGATAGGTGATCTGCATGCCGAATTCCGTCTGACAGATGGGTTGAATGTGCGTTTTCGTACTAGTACCGACTGGTATAATGACCGGAGGAAATCCAAAGTAAAATGGGGGAGTGCAGGTGCCGGTTCGCCTTACGGCAGTTATGCTGAAGATGCCTATACGGTGAAAGAGAATAACACAGAAGTATTGGCGACTTATATCAAACAGTTGAATAAAAATTGGGGAATTGACGCTCTTCTGGGTTTTAATGTACGTAACAAACAATATGAGAATAATTATCAGGCTGCTCCCCGTTTGGCGGTTGCTGATCTTTATACATTGACTAACTCGCGTGATCCGCTCACTTCGTCCAATGATTTCTACCGTTTACGGCAATATGGCCTTTACGGTTCCATACAACTGGATTACCGTCGTTGGGCTTTCTTGAATATAACAGGACGGAACGATTGGTCGTCTACACTACCTGTGGACAACAATTCTTATTTCTATCCTTCGGTGACGGCTAGTGTGTTGCTTTCTGAAGCTTTCGGGTGGAGAAGTAAAGCTGTTAACTACCTAAAAATACGTGGAGGATGGTCTCAAGTGGGAGCAGATGCCAATCCTTATCAATTGGCAACGGTCTTTACTTCAGAAACAGCTTTCAATGGGAATCCACTTCAAAGTTCTTCTACCATTGGTATGAATCCGAATCTAAAACCGGAGAAGACGTCATCTATAGAAGCAGGTTTCGAGGCGGCTTTTTGGGACAATCGCCTATGCTTGGATTTCACTTACTATAAGACCGATAGTCGTAATCAAATATTGAAACTAGCTACTACTGCTGCCAGTGGGTACACGTCGCAGGTGCGTAATGCCGGACATATCCGTAATCGTGGCTATGAAATACAATTGGGCGCTGTTCCTATACAAACATCGAAAGGGTTTCGTTGGAATCTGGATTTGAATTATGGTGCCAACAGCAGCAAGGTTGTCAAATTGGATGATGAAGGTTTGATTACGAGTTACCAGCTCTACTCGTCTGGTATTC
>NZ_JBCOCI010000218.1:1552-2119 GCF_040929485.1 Phocaeicola sp. RTP21198st1_B8_RTP21198_201120
AGCTTATGGAACCCTGTTCGGCACTTCATACGTGCGTGATGCTAATGGAAACGTTGTGGTGGATGCTAACGGTCTGCCTAAGATTTCGACCACTAATAAAACGTTGGGGAAGTTTACGCCCGACTGGACAGGCGGTATCAGTAACACTTTCAGTTATCGTTCGTTAAGTCTTTCTTTTCTGATAGATGCAAGTGTCGGTGGTTCTATTTTTTCCAACACTAATAAAACTGGAAAATATACCGGTGTATTAGCTAACACATTATCGGGCCGGGATGCCGAGCACGGTGGCTTGTGGTATTATACTGCCGCCATGGGTAACAATGTACGATTACCAGAATCTCCTTCTTATTCCGTATCCTCTGATGGACTTTACTATGCCCAGGTCAATGGGCAATCCACCCGTGTGTATCAGGATGGCATTATGGTAGAAGGAGTGACGGAAAGTGGTTCTAAGAACGAAGAGGTTGTATCTGCCGAGAAATACTACCATCGTATTTACAGTATTGCTGAAGCTAATGTATATGATGCTTCTTACGTGAAACTGCGAGAAGTCGCTTTGAGTTACCG
>NZ_JBCOCI010000219.1:0-1146 GCF_040929485.1 Phocaeicola sp. RTP21198st1_B8_RTP21198_201120
GGATCGCATCCATGAGGTCATTACTTTTTCTTTGACATCCAAAGACGGAAACCTATACACTTTCAAGGCAATAACCAGAATGTTCAGCGCTGGAAGCTTCAAACAGGCATTCAGAATGTATCCCAACCATCCCCTGTTACCTCACCGGCAAGATTTTTGTTATGTACGATGGTTCTGAACGGACATGAATAAGCAAGAGTTACTGACAAATGGACGGTGTAAGAAGAAGGCGGACCGAGAAACCGTCTGGCCGGTTGTCATCATGAACTTCACCGGTGTGTATGCCCATGAGGTATTTGCACGGAACAATCAGTTCATTTGGCTAGACTGCCGTCACCTTTCTGGAACGAGAGGTTACTGTGACAAGGAGGGGATACGAAAATTGAAGCGGGTGATTGCCGGTTATCCAGCGGAAGGTATCCATTTCATTGATTCGGGCAATTATCATTACCTGACCAAATTATGGACAGACAAACTTCGAGTTCCGTTCTCTCTGATTGTATTCGACCATCACCCCGACATGCAGCCTCCCTTGTTCAAGGGCATGCTTTCTTGTGGGAGCTGGGTAAAAGACATGTTAGACTGGAATATGCTTTGCAAGAAAGTGGTGATAGTCGGTGCATCGGACAAACTGATACGCACCGTACCGGAAGAATACGGACAACGAGTCAGTTTTTATAGCGAAGCGACGTTAGCTCACGAGAAGGGCTGGCGCAATTTCTCCTCTGCGTATATTGAAGGACCGGTTTACTTGTCCATAGACAAGGATGTCCTGAACCCGGCATCCGCAGTAACAGACTGGGATCAAGGGTCTTTCAGCCTGCAGGAACTGGAGGAATTACTGGCAATTGTCCTTCGAAAGGAACGTGTAGTCGGCATTGATATCTGCGGGGAATGCTCCGCAACGCTTACTTTGTTTGAGGAGAGGCGGGAAGCCACCGTGGACAGCCGGGCGAACAAGGAACTGCTCAAACTCATACAGTCATTCTCCTGTTTTTTATAAAGCTGTTGGATATTGTTAATTATATTATCACATAAACCATATTTTATTATTATGATGAAAACAATTGTTCGTAAAATCGGTCTGGTTGCACACGATGCAATGAAAAAGGACATGATAGAATGGGTTCTTTGGAACTCGGAACG
>NZ_JBCOCI010000219.1:1156-2101 GCF_040929485.1 Phocaeicola sp. RTP21198st1_B8_RTP21198_201120
ACGTCTGATAGGGCATAAGTTCTATTGTACGGGAACCACCGGTACACTCATTAAAAAAGCGCTCGAAGAGAAACATCCTGAAACAGAATGGGATATCACGATTCTGAAATCCGGTCCTTTAGGTGGTGACCAGCAAATGGGCTCACGTATTGTGGAAGGAGAGATTGATTATTTGTTCTTTTTCACGGATCCGATGACATTGCAGCCACATGACACGGATGTAAAGGCACTGACCCGGCTGGCGGGAGTTGAAAATATAGTTTTCTGTTGTAACCGTTCGACAGCGGACCATATTATTTCCAGTCCTTTGTTTCTTGACCCGACCTACAAACGGATTCATCCAGACTATACCAATTATACACAACGCTTTGAAAACAAAGAAATTGTATCGGAAGCAGTAGAACGGGTGAAGAAACGGATGAGCCGAAATGAAAACAATATGATCGAATGAGAATGTAATGTCCAATAAAGGGGATGTGATATGTTTCAGTCATAAAAAGCAGGTTCCTATCCTTTCTGTGAGTATAAAAAAAGATTAAAAGATCAACTGTGTGATAGCAAACTTGCGAGGTATCCTCAAATGGTTTGAAACAGTAATAAACTTTTATCATAAGTTTCTATTATTCCCTTTTATATGAGCGAACACGCCTTTTTGTAGGATTCCAATATAAGAATGAAGACTTCCATGTGGTTGAAACTTAAAATCCTTTTAGGATATGTCATACTGCTTCTCCTGCTCGTCCTGACCATTCATATCTTCCGCAAGGAACAGACGAGGCGGAACAGCCTGCGACAGGATGAGCATGAACTGGCCTGTATCCGGCATCTGGCCGGAGAAACATACGCGGGCTTGCTGGGACTGGCCACTTACGGTGAAACAGCCAGCGTCTGGGATGAAAGCGACCTTGGACTCTACCACACAAAAAAAGACAGTGTCTGTAACAT
>NZ_JBCOCI010000220.1:0-2083 GCF_040929485.1 Phocaeicola sp. RTP21198st1_B8_RTP21198_201120
AGTGTGTCGTCTTCATATACGAATCAATGGGGTGACCATTTCTTTAAGGCAATGGCCGGTTTCCAGATGGAAGTGCAGCAAAACTCAAGCATGTATGCGTATAAAGACGGAGTGATGAGCGATGATACATTCTCTTTTGACAATGCAAACGGAAAAGCCTATAATAGTGAAGCGCGTGACCATTGGGCAACCATGGGATTCTATACCCGTTTGAACTGGAACTACCAGAATGTCTATTTTCTGGAATTTAGCGGACGTTATGATGGTTCGTCACGTTTCGCTTCCGGCAATCGTTGGGGATTTTTCCCTTCTTTCTCTGCCGGTTATGACATTGCCCGTACCGACTACTTCAAGCAATGGAGCTTGCCTGTTTCACAGTTGAAAGTGCGTTTGTCTTACGGACGTTTAGGCAATCAGAATGGAGCCGGACTATATGATTATCTGAACTTCATGACATTGAGACCGGACTATTCAAATGCATGGTTGCTTTCCGGTGTCACTTCGGCTACTCCGGTACGTGGTACAGTCGCTTTAACACCTTCTATGGTAAGCCCGTACATTACATGGGAAAAAGTGGATAATGCCAACTTAGGTTTCGACCTGACTTTGCTTAACAATCGTTTGACGATTACGGCGGATATTTACCAACGTACGACCAAAGACATGATTGGCCCGGCTGAAGCAATTCCTGATATTGGCGGTATTGCTGTTGACCAACGTGCTAAAGTAAATAATGCAACGCTACGTAACCGTGGATGGGAATTGTCGGTTAACTGGTCTGACCAGCTGAAGAATGGTTTCAGTTATGGAATCGGTTTCAATATCTTTGACTACAAAGCAGTGGTAACCAAATACAATAATCCGGAAGGATTGATTTATAACAACCACACCGGTCTGGTTCGTAACAAAGGTTATTACCAGGGAATGGATTTAGGTGAAATCTGGGGATATGAAGCAAATGATCTGTTTCTCACCAACCAGGAAGTGGATGAATATCTGAGAGGAGTAGACATGTCTTTCTTCAAACCGAATAAGGATTGGCAACGTGGTGATTTGAAATATATCGATTCGAACGGTGATGGTAAAATTGATCCGGGTTCGGGTACATTGAAAGATCACGGTGATTTGAAAATTATCGGTAATACGACTCCTCGTTACTCCTTCGGTCTGAACTTACATGCCGGTTATAAAGGTTTTGAAGTTTCCGCATTGTTCCAGGGAGTCATGAAACGTGATTTCCCGATGGCTGCAAGTACTTATCTGTTTAGCGGTGATTCCAACTTCTTTAAAGAACATTTGGATTATTATAATGTGTACAACCCGGGGGCTTACCTGCCGCGTCTGACAAAACCCGACAGTCCTGAATATAATGCGAACGTAGGTTACAACACTTCACGTTATTTATTGAACGCAGCTTATATGCGACTCAAAAACTTGATGATTTCTTATAACTTCCAGCCTAAACTGGTTAAGAAGATGGGATTGGAGAACTTGAAAGTGTATTTCACTTGTGATAATCTCTTCACGATTGACAATTTGCCGGACGTATTCGATCCTGAAACCTTGAATCAGGTAAATACATGGGCTGGGGGTAGTAACGAAACTGCTCCGGGATTGACTTCCCCAATGAAGCAAAATGGTAACGGAAAGGTATATCCGTTGAATAAAAACTACGTATTTGGTATTGAATTTACCTTTTAAACCATAAGATATGAAAAGAATATATATAATGGCTTTTGTAGCCGCTTCAATATTACCATTTTCATCCTGTTCTGATTTTCTGGATAGGGAACCGATAACCAAGCCGGAAGCCGGTAATTTTCTGACAGGTGCTATACAGGTCGAAAACTATATTAACGGACTATATATGACGTTGCCGTCTTTTAGTAAGTTCGGTTTGGGAGTTCGCAGTGAAGAAAAGAATAGTGACAATATTATTGCAGAAAAGTATGATGCCCGTTTGCATGGACAGAATAACCAGTTTAGCGGAGCTTCCGATTGGCAGACTGGTTATCAGAACCTGCGTAAAGTGAACTATTTTTTCCATAATTATAAAGTACCCGAAGCACAGGAAAACGAAGAT
>NZ_JBCOCI010000221.1:0-2057 GCF_040929485.1 Phocaeicola sp. RTP21198st1_B8_RTP21198_201120
ATTATCTGCAAATTCAGTAATGAGAGGACGTGTAAACGCAATAAGGACGTTCAAGGGCTTAGTTGCGGATTTGAGGGAATACTGGTAAATAATCAAAACTGGAAAGTAAAAGTTCGCTTCTTCTTGTAAGAAGCGACTTCTACTCAAAGGTAAGATAACGAATAAATCAAAGAATAAGTGTTTTTCCGGTAGGAGAACCTTATATAATAAAAACTTTAAATTTATAAATGGGAATCCCCAGCTTGTGAAAGTCGGGGATTTTATTTATTAATAAAAAGTATGGAAAAAGATATCTGTAATTCCTCATTTCAAAACCATCTGACAGCTTTAAATTAGGCTGAATTTATTTTTCCATTATTTCTTTAATTCGTGGAAACATATTACTTTTGTGATATGGTAAAAATCGTTTTTATATTTTTATTATAATATTTCCGTTAAGCTGTGAAGTGTAGCGGATGATTCTCTAAACATTCCATCAGTCTGCTTTTAGTGGATTGGTGATTTTTTTTATTCAAGGATTGTTTCTGTTTGATCCTTATTTTTAATAACATTGTCATGTTCAAAGTATGCGAATAAGAGATGACGAACCGGAGCTTTACAGACTGATAGCTCCCTTGGTTATGAATCCGAAAGTATTGAAGAGTAACAACAATTATCCTTTCAAGAACTTTTCGGGAACAGTATGGTATGTTGCTATGGAAAATGGTGATATTTCTGGGTTTACAAACAAATTCAGAGGAACGAAATAAAATTTGAAGTTGATAAAGATTTGAGATTTAATCAAGAAAGTTACTATATCCCCAAATATAATTTGTGGATGAACTATTTTTACGAAGATTTAAGCCGGTTGCCAATTTTATACCAATCTATGCTTCCTGCTAGAAAAATGCAAATACTATCAGATGTCAAGTGTTCTACCAAAGATACATATGAGTATTATTTAAAATCATTAAAAAGCTCTTTACGATATAAACGAAAGGGAAAAACTCCAGGCTTCATAGACTTTATTTTGATAGAACATGATAATAGAATTAAAACATCGCATAAGTTTTTTTATGTCAAAATATTGAACGGGATAATAGATTTGCTTATCAAGGTAGAGCCAGTATATTTATTGATGGGTATTCCATAATATTTCCGCTTTATGAAATAAAATCATTTAATACACTGGAAGTTCATCATAAAAGATATCCAAGAAGTAAAAATCCATGGGATGTGGACGATGCTGATTTAATCACTCTTTGCTCTAAGTGTCATAAGTTGGAACATCAGAAGTTCAAATAGCGTGAATTTGAGATAAAAATCTAAGTTATTAAAAGAGAGATAGAGTTCTTTGACAGATGGCTTATTTTCTTCTAATTTTATATCAAATTCGCATTAATATAAAAAGGTAAATCTAAGAATATCTACTAATGTAGGATACTTGCTGACAATGTTCTTTTTGATAGAGGTATAAGTTTTGTATGTATTCAGTACATTAAAGTAAAGTAATTCAAAAGCACTACTGTCAATATATGGCACATCTTTCTTATAGCCTGAAATGAGAGCGCATCCTGTACGGTTAATAAAATCTGTGATATTTTTTTCAGTAGTATTAAGTGTAGAACAACTTCCAAAATGTACGATAATACCGTTTAATTTGCCTTCTAATACATCTGCAATCTCTTTTAATGTTATCCGATACAAATGCGGTTTTTACGTCCATGATACGCAATATATAAAACGGTATAATTTGAATATCGTTTTTGTGTGAAGCTTTGAAGCCCCTTTATAAAATCTCTTTTGGTAATGCATTTTTTATATATGTATTTGATTTTAGAGAAAGTGAACAATAAATCCAGTATAGGTTTTATGCTTTGATTGCTGTGAGGATGTTTATTCCAGTTTCCCTCTATGCAATAAATATGCCTTATTTTATTTTCCGTATTTCCCATTATATATTTATTGAGTTATGCACTTTATATATGGTAATACATTAAGTATATCCTTAATTCCGCAACACTATTATAAATTAAACTTTTTAAGTACCTGAGCAACAAAAAGTTGCTCAGGATTTT
>NZ_JBCOCI010000222.1:0-1133 GCF_040929485.1 Phocaeicola sp. RTP21198st1_B8_RTP21198_201120
GATTGGACAGATGTGTTTTATGATACCGCTAATACTTTTCAAACAAATTTATCTTTAATGGGAGGGGCTCGGAATACAGCGTATTATTTATCAGCTTCTTATTTAGAGAATACAGCAACGGTGAAAGGGAATAAACAACAGCGTTTTTCTATTCGTTCTAATTTGGATTTTACTTTTCTTCGAAAGTTTAAGGTCTCGGTTGATCTTGCTACTTCTTATAATGTGAATGATTTGTTTAATCCAGGAAGGGATTATTATGAGTACTTACCGATATTCGAACCATATAATGAAGATGGAACTTTTCGTCTTTACAATAAGGTTATATCCGGAAAAGAAACGGATGGAAGTCCTAAATGGTCGGAGAACCGTTTCTTGAACAGTGTAGCGGAAAGGGAAGAGAATATTTATAATCAAAAGACTTTATATACGAATGCCAATTTAATGTTGAGATATGATATTCTTTCAGGGTTATCTTACACAGGAAGAAATTTATTATGCTCGTACTAATTGGTCCGGAATGACGAGCGCTGATGGTCCGATAGGTTATTCCACTAGAAACTCATTAAATATGATGAACTGGACTACTGTACATCGCATTAATTATAAGCAGTCTTTTGATAAACATGATATAAGTGGATTATTGGGGATTGAGGCTGGTTCACAGGACTATGTGACACTTGGAGTTACAGGGTCAGGCTTCATTAATGATCATATTCAAGATGTGTCTTATGCAAAAGAGCGTAAAGGGACTAATACTAGTAAGACGAAACGCAAAGCTTCTATGTTAGGGCAGCTTAGTTATTCTTACGATCATCGATATTATGTGACATTAAATGGACGTAGAGACGGAAATTCACAATTTGGGTCAGATGTACGCTGGGCTAATTTTGGTTCTATAGGAGTTTCTTGGAATGTTCAGAATGAGAGTTTTTACAATATTCCATGGATGAATATTTTGAAAATAAAAGCTAGTTATGGGGCAAATGGAAATTCCCGCTTAGGTTCTCAGGAAGCTCTTGGCTTATATTCTTATGGGGAAAGTTATTCTTATGCAGGAGAAATAGGTGGTGTTATGTCGGGGTGTCCAAACAGCCGTTTGAGTTGGGAAACTACTTATATGACAAATATAGGTG
>NZ_JBCOCI010000222.1:1143-2045 GCF_040929485.1 Phocaeicola sp. RTP21198st1_B8_RTP21198_201120
TGTTGAGTAATTTAGATGTTTCTCGAACGACAGGTGATACTCGTGTGTATAGAAATGTAGGAACAATATTAAATAAAGGGATTGAAGTGACTATAACTAGTCACAATTTCCGGCCGAAGAAAGATGGTGATTTCAGTTGGTTAACTGATCTGAATCTAGCACATAATAGTAATAAACTCTTAGAGCTATATAATGGCATTCAGAAAAATATGGGTGAGATGGTTTGGAGGGAAGGATATGACATACATACATATAACTTAGTGCGCTGGGCTGGAGTTGATCCTCGTGACGGAGCACCTTTGTGGTATGATGCAAAAGGGAATATAACACGGATTTACAGTACGGATAACCGTGTCCCGTATAAGAGTTCAACTCCTGTCCTAGCTGGTGGCTTGACAAATACTTTAACGTACAAAGATTTTAGTTTGCGCTTTATGTTCAATTATTCAATAGGAGGCTACGGATTTACATCTTTCGGTAGGGCAAGTAATTCGGATGGGTTGAATATAATGACGGAAAATCAGTCTATTGACCAGTTGAATCGTTGGCAAAAATCCGGCGATTTAGTGCTGAACCCTAAACCAATATGGGGTGTCTCTACTCAGTCGGTGATGAACTCTACCCGTTATTTGTATAACAAAACTCAGGTTCGTTTGCAGAATCTAGTATTTTCCTATCGAATTCCCCGGACAATTCTACATTCGACTGGCTTAAAAGATTGTTCTATTTCTTTAATTGGAGATAATTTATGGGTCTGGACCCCTTATTCGGGAAAGGATCATAATTCTTATAAAACATGTATGAGTGGTTATCCGATGGAAAGATATTTCTCGATAGCACTAAATGTAGGATTATAATTAAATAGGTTTAAGATAACATGAAAAAAAGAATATATCTACTAG
>NZ_JBCOCI010000223.1:0-2039 GCF_040929485.1 Phocaeicola sp. RTP21198st1_B8_RTP21198_201120
CCCTAATCGTCCAGAGACTATATTTTCTCTTTCCGGCGCGTTGTAATTTAAAGATTATCACGTATCTTTGCTTCCTCAAATCATAAATACGAGATATGGCTATTACAATCAAGAAAGTCTCCACAAAGAGAGAACTTAAGAAATTTATCCGTTTCAATTACAGAATGTACAAGGGCAACCCTTACTCTGTGCCTGACCTCTATGACGACATGCTCAACACCTTCAACAAGAAGAAAAATGCAGCATTCGAATTCTGTGAAGCTGATTATTTCCTCGCATATCGGGACGATAAAATAGTAGGACGTGTAGCTGCAATTATCAATAACCAGGCGAACAAGAAGTGGGAATGTAAAAACGTTCGTTTCGGATGGATAGACTTCATCGACGATCCCGAAGTATCATCCGCACTTATCAAAACAGTGGAAGAATGGGGAAAAGAACGGGGTATGACTCATATTGCCGGTCCTCTCGGATTTACTGATTTCGATGCGGAAGGAATGCTGATCGAAGGATTCGACCAGCTTAGCACCATGGCCACTATCTACAACTACCCGTACTATCCGGTACACATGGAAAAACTAGGCTTCGAGAAAGATGCCGACTGGGTGGAATACAAAATCTACATACCGGATGCTATTCCCGACAAACATAAGCGTATCTCCGAACTGATCCAACGAAAATACAACCTTAAGATAAAGAAATATACTTCCGGAAGAAAGATAGCCAAAGACTATGGACAGAAGATTTTCGAACTGATGAACGAAGCATATAGTCCACTTTATGGTTATTCTCCGCTGACACAGCGGCAAATCGACCAATACGTGAAAATGTATCTGCCGATCCTTGACTTACGGATGGTTACACTGATTACTGATGCCAATGATGAACTAGTCTGTGTAGGTATCTCTATGCCATCTCTCGCTGAAGCTTTACAGAAATCAAACGGACGTCTGTTGCCGCTCGGATGGTTCTATCTGTTAAAGGCATTATTCATGAAACGTCGTGCCAAAATGCTTGATCTGCTACTCGTTGCAGTGAAACCGGAATATCAAAATAAAGGTGTTAACGCTTTGTTATTTTCCGATTTAATTCCAGTTTATCAAAAATTAGGTTTTATCTTTGCGGAAAGCAACCCCGAACTGGAACTGAATGGAAAAGTTCAGGCACAATGGGATTACTTTGAGACTCAACAACATAAGCGCCGCCGTGCGTTCATCAAAGAGATAAAATAAAAAAACAGCTATGGAAGAGAACGAATTGATACCTGTAGACAACAACAATGCAGTAGAGTACACTGACGACAACATCCGCCACTTGAGTGACATGGAACATGTACGCACACGCCCCGGTATGTATATCGGAAGGCTGGGCGACGGTGCACATGCCGAAGATGGAATCTATGTCCTCCTGAAAGAAGTAATTGACAACAGTATTGACGAGTTCAAAATGCAAGCCGGTAAGAAAATCGAGATTACCGTTGAAGAAAACCTTCGTGTCAGTGTACGCGACTACGGACGAGGCATCCCACAGGGAAAACTCATCGAGGCTGTCAGCATGCTGAATACCGGTGGTAAATACGACAGCAAGGCATTTAAGAAAAGTGTCGGACTGAATGGTGTCGGTGTGAAAGCCGTCAACGCTTTAAGCTCCCGTTTCGAGGTACGCAGTTACCGCGACGGCAAAGTGCGTATCGCCACTTTCTCAAAAGGAAACTTACTGACCGATGAGACAAAGAATACCGAAGAAGAAAACGGAACTTACATCTTCTTTGAACCGGATAATACACTATTTCTGAATTACTGTTTCAAGCCCGAATTTATTGAGACAATGCTACGTAACTACACGTATCTCAATACGGGGCTTGCTATCATCTATAACGGACACCGTATCTTGTCGCGCAACGGTCTGGTAGACCTTTTGAACGACAACATGACGGCAACCGGGCTTTACCCGATCATCCACCTGAAAGGGGAAGACATCGAAATCGCCTTCACGCATACCGGACAATACGGAGAAGAATATTATTCTTTCGTCAACGG
>NZ_JBCOCI010000224.1:0-2030 GCF_040929485.1 Phocaeicola sp. RTP21198st1_B8_RTP21198_201120
GATCCGCTCCTTCGGCTCCGGTTGAAGACTTGGAGCAGAAAGCTGCGGAATCAGCCTCTTCTGAGGCCGCTCCCCGGTCTGAATCCCCTTCCTGCCGTAAGGATTATGGCAAGCAGTCCACCGGTGCGGAGAATGTGGTGGTACATTACTGTGATGAATCGGATATCCCTTCGGGTGCACGCAAGATAGGCATACGTGAATGGATTCAATACTCGATTCAACATCAAGTGGTCAAACATGTATTCAAACTTGTACGGCTGGTGGATACACAGGGAAACATCTCGAACTATTATCAGCCTACAGACAAAAATGATACCCGCAGACCGTTTGAGAACGTCCTTGAAGGATATCCTGTGGATTTTGAACTGATGGCCCGCATTTTGGTTGACAAATACCAGTACGGTTTGTCTCTTGAACGGGTCGTAGACCGTCTCAAGGATGCCGGTGCACGTTTCAACACCTCTACCGTTTTGGCCTGGATAAAGAGGCACATGAAGGAGTTGTGCAAGCTTGAGGAACCTTTCCGGCAGTTGCTTCTCACACCCGGAAGCATGCTGTTCAGTGATGAGACTACCGAACAGGTCAGAGTGTACAATCAGCAGAAGGGTAAGTATGAATACCGTAAACAATACATTTGGGGAATAAAGAATCCCGACCGGAAAATAGCCTATTATCTGTATGACAACGGCAGCCGTAGCATGAAGGTCGCCCAAAAGTTCTTCGCAGGCTTCCGGGGAAGTGTCACCACCGACGGCTACAATGTCTATAAAATGTTTGAACGGGAAGATTCCTCAATAACACGGTACGGATGTATGGCACACGTCAGGCGAAAGTTTGTCGATGCATTACAGACCGACCATCGGTCTGCAGACATAATTAACCTGATATCAAACCTATACTGGGTGGAGGCGGATTGCAGAATTAATCTTCTCTCCGAAGATGAACGCAGGATGGAACGTCAGAAGAGGGCAATTCCTATATTGGCAGAAATATGGCAGATGATAAAACCTGTTTTTGAGCAAACCCGCGGGGATACAGCCAACCTTTTTCTAAAAGCGGTCAGATATGCTGTCAATGAATGGGAAGCAGTATCGCGTTATGTGCAAAATGGAAAGGCGGAAATAGATAATAATCCGGCCGAGAGGATGATGAAACCCATTTGCATGGGACGGAAGAATTATCTGTTTTGCGGTTCTGAACTAGGGGCAAAGAATGCTTCTATGCTATACTCGATTATTGAAACATGTAAGATGAATGGATTACGGCCGGTGAAATATATAGCGGAGATTTTAACTAAATTAACGGCAGGAGAAACAAATTATATGTCACTATTACCTATCAACAATAATAAAGAATAATAATTTTTTTGATGAAGAGATTCTCTATACCCCCTAGAGAGGAAAGAGAAAGGCACAGCCATACAATGAGTGCTTACAAACAACTACACGGGAGAATAGTTTCATCGGTGAGAAACTCTAGTTTCACTTACTTGAAACTATGGTTTCAAAGGCCTGAAACTAAAGTTCTTCAACCTTGAAACTACTTTGGAAGCGTAAGCTTCAAGGTTAGAAACAGTTATCTCATAAGCAGGAATACAATAAAAACATAATAGGAGACTATTGAATACTATTTAGTAAGTCTACCTTGCCTTCATTCACGAGTTTTAGGATTAGTTCTCCAAACAGCGTATTTTGCCATGCAAACCAGGAACGAGTAAAGTTCTTCGGGTCGTTCTTGTGGAAAGATTCATGCATGAACCCTGTTCCGGCATCCGTATCCATCAGCATTTTGATGCAGGTCTTGATTTCTGCGTCGTTTTGACTGGTGAATGCTTTCATCATAATACTCATGGGCCAAATCATATCATATCCGATGTGCGGACCGCCAATTCCTTCGCCGGCAGTACCTTTGAAGAAGTAAGGATTATCTTCGCTCCATACAAACTTACGGGTATTCTGATAAATAGGATCGTTCACTTTCACATCCCCAAGATAAGGCAGGGCAATGAGACTCGGCACATTGGCATCATC
>NZ_JBCOCI010000225.1:0-544 GCF_040929485.1 Phocaeicola sp. RTP21198st1_B8_RTP21198_201120
CTTTAGACGTACATATCCAGGTTTCAAATCATGCTGTATGCTAATAATGTTGCTAGATGTTCCATAATAACTATTACTACTTGACGAATCATAAGTTACTAAGACAGGAATTAATACAACTTTATTCCAGTCAGGGTTATTATTTTCCCATGCCTTTTCATCCCACGAACTACCAGCTTTTTTTCTAGCTTCCTCTTTATCTACGATACATGCATTAATCAGCTGGGTTATATTGTTGAAACTATACTGGTTGATATTACTACTGTGGCTTGTTAAGTATGATGAAATTCCATCGGTTAACTTGTTTTCTTTAAAGAAAGAATCTTTTTCTTTCTTTCGTATTAGCATAACATTAGATGGAATAGACATGCCAAATTTTTTGTCAGCAGGTTGATTATAGTTTGTGAATGTTAATTTTACGGCATTCAATGTGTCACCAGCTAATACATTTGCGATAGAATCAATAGGAAGAGTTGCTTGGGTAAAAATGCCTGCCGGAGTCTTTAGATAAGTTTTGTCCCAGTTTTCTTCTAAGTTGATTAAA
>NZ_JBCOCI010000225.1:554-2029 GCF_040929485.1 Phocaeicola sp. RTP21198st1_B8_RTP21198_201120
TATCGTTTGTGTCTCATTTTTTAATTGATTAGCTTGAATTACTTCACGAGTAGTGGCAAAGGTACGATATCCATAGTAGGTCGAGTCTTTATATTTTCCATCTTCTTCTGCTACTTTCTTTTTCAATTTAATACCAGTGAGTGTATCAACTGCATAGCATTTATACACAACATTCATTTGAGCTTGGTTTATGTAAAGCACAGTACCATCACCATAATCACTTTTTACGTAAATGCCTTTGAATATTTTTCTGAATGTTTTATTATCAAAATTAACGCCAAATTTGTTAGCTTCTTGTATAATCTTTGTGCCAATTTCTATTGCAGCGTCCTGTTTAAAAGAAACATGTACGCTAGGTACATATGTACTGAGTTTGCGGATAGAATCTTTAACAGATAAATCGACTGCTGTATAGGCCTTAGTTCCCAGTAGATTTTCAGGATTATAAAATTCTTCAGGCTCAATATCTGTATAATATGCATTCTCTTGATTAAGTTCTTTTTCAGCCTCTCCTAGTTCGTAAACACTTAAACGACATGCAGTTAATGAATCTCCAAAATAGCTGCTATACCATAGGTAAAGTTCGATTGTATGGATGTTACCAATAATCTTATTTTCATCATCACGTATGAAAGTGACATCTTTATTATCTTCATTATCGTCCCCTACCATTATTTGAGTAGCTTTCCCTTTGCTGTCTAAAGCTGTCTTATTGTATACTCCAGGGAAAGTCATTCCTTCAGGGCAATTTAGTTGTGCCAAGAAACCTGCCTGATAAGTTCCGAATGTTTCATCAGTGAACTTACCTACATAACCGACATTTGTCATTGCATATATCTTACCGGCATGAACAGATTCGGTAATTACATCAAATGTAGATAGCTTTCCATTGATATCCCGGTCGCTTTCTGGAAACATTCTCAATCCCAGTCCGGCAGTGTTGTCATCACAACCCCAAAAGGTGATTGCCAGTAAAACTATTAAGGCGTATTTTGCTTTCATGATCGTCGTATCTTGATTTTTTTATTCTTCTTCGTTTGCAGTAGCATCCCATACCTGATCGTAGAACTCGTTGCAGGCATCTGCATAGTTTTCCGGGTTTTGGTAGTCAAGTACCAATTTGCCAGATTGGCGGGCATATTCAATAATAGACTCGTCTACCTTTTCGCTGTTTTGTATTACTCCGTCCGAATAATCAACGGCGAGTTTGCACAGAGCAGCATAGTCTACCGGCTCTTTCAAATCACCTAAATCTTTTTTAGAAATACCTTTCAGCATCAATTTGGCTGCGAAATCGTCGCTAAGTGTACTCTTGAAATCATCTTCATAAACAGAGAATACCACTTTAGCGTAGCGAAAAGAAGGTTCGTCTTTATAGGCTTTCTTAATATAAAGAGGAGCTAAAGCTGTCATCCAGCCATGACAGTGAATGACATCAGGACACCAGCGAAGTTTTTTCACTGTTTCCAATACAC
>NZ_JBCOCI010000226.1:0-2016 GCF_040929485.1 Phocaeicola sp. RTP21198st1_B8_RTP21198_201120
ATCTCTAAGCCTGTTGATGGAGTAATCAATCTGTGTTTGTGTCAGTTTCTTGCCTTGTAGTTCGAAAGTGGCTTCGGCATAAATCAGCAAGATTTCGGCAAAGCGGATGACATTGAGATTCCCATGTCCACCCACACTCGAACCGGCCAAATCAATATCGTTATACTTTTTCAGATAGAAACCAGTACGGCTATTTGCCCCCACACGGTTATTATCTTGCAATGAAGCAAAACGAGGCAGATTAAATATCTCGTTGGCCTTATCCGTATCAGGGTCACCGTCATCTCCTCCCGGCCATTTGTCACCCGGAGCATATAAAGTCATCTTCATTCTAGGATCTCTGTTCTGGAAGTAATCCACATAATGCTCTTCAGGCGACTTGTATAACGATGAGGTCTGCACACCGGTCTTTTTATAATATTCCAATCCGGTTTTTGCCGGTTTACCGTCTGTACACAGATAAGCATCCACTAACGACTTCGTTGGATTGAGGCGTATATAATCTGTCGGACTGCAAGTTTCATTAGGCAGACTTTGTGTACGGATTTCAGGTACAAAAAGACTATATACGATAGCTTCGATATTTTTCGGATCATTCTCGACATCCCCTTCGTGATGAAATAGTTTTTCATATTCATACAGACCATAGGGACTGTTTTCGATGATATATTCACTCGTTTTTGCAGCCAGTTCCCATCTTTCGTTTTGCAAGGCAATACGTGCCAATATAGCTAAAGCGCCCCAGCGGTCAAGCCTTCCCAGTTTATCGCCCGTATACCTTTCTTCAGGCATACGCTCTGCCGCCCATTTCAAATCCTCGACGAGCTGGTCGATGACTTTCTCTCTGGGAGTACGTTCGATATATGCATCTTCGGGCTGGATGACTTCTCCTACCCAAGGTACATCACCCCAAAACACCGTGAGGTAAAAGTACATAAGCGCCCGGATGGTTTTTACTTCTGCGGCATAAACGTCCTTCTTATTTTGAGCTACCTGCGCTTTATTATAGTTGTCCAGAAAATTATTGCAGCGATAAATATAGCTATACGCTCCTGTCCAATAGGTAGTGAAGGGGAAGCCGTCAGTATAAGAGTGCTTGCCTCCCGAAACCTTACTTAGTCCACTAGTAATATTCCCCCACATAACAGTTTCGGCCGTCGATTCGCTCCAATTCACGAGATAGTCTTTTTGTAAAGCTTCGTAACAGGGAGGCAAGGCATTTTTAAGCTGATCTTCATTCACCCAGAATGTCACATTGTCCGGCTCGTTAGGGTTCGTTCTATCCAGAAAATCGCTACATGAGGTAACTATACCAAAGAAAGCAATGATTAAAAAGTATTTTGAGTATTTCATCTTTATAGTCGTTTAATAGGTTAGAATGTTATTGATAATCCAAAAACATAGGTTTTTACTTGCGGATAGACGTCTCCGCTGGTGGTCCTCACTTCAGGGTCATAAGCTCCGAAGTAATCGGTTTTAGTAAACAAGTTATCTGCCGAAGCATATACTCTAAGACTATTAATACCAAGAGGTGCCACCATTCGGGCAGGAAAACGATAACCTATCTGAATATTCTTCAGGCGCAAGTACGATGCATCCTCTTTCCAGTAGTCACTGAAGAGCCTGTTGTGCTCCTGCGACTGATAAAGTCTGGGATAAGAAGCATTTGGATTCATAGGCGTCCATCTGTCAAGATGCTCTTTTTTAGGGATTGAGTAGTCATTGATAAATGCATGCCGAGCCTCATCCTCAAGGTAACCGGCAACTTTGCCTACGCCTTGCAAATAGAAACTGAAGTCAATGCCTTTCCATTCCAAACCACCCTTGATTGCATAGGTGTAATGGGGCTCTTTCTCGCCAAACACCACTTTGTCGTAGTCATCAATTACTCCGTCGGGAGCGCCGTCAGGACCACTGATGTCCCGATACTTAATATCTCCGGGCTGTACAATGCCGTTTTGTGACGCAACAAGAGGAAATTTTGGTTTCTGGTACTTACCTGTAGTTGTATTCACC
>NZ_JBCOCI010000227.1:0-1991 GCF_040929485.1 Phocaeicola sp. RTP21198st1_B8_RTP21198_201120
AGTCTATACCTTTGATGCTGGTTACGCGACTACCAATAGTACGGCACAATGGCATATCGGAACAGACTGGGGAGGTTATGAGGATCTGAACGCATGGCGTAGCTTGACAGGAGGAATCGATGTGGCATGCGGAGACGACGGTGCAGTAATCATTGCCGAATTCGAGCCGCGCGCCAACAGCGGACGCACAATTTGTATCGGCTCCGGTTGTTACGACTGGTACGGTAAAGGCGTAGACACTTCTGTCGACTACTACCACTACAACGTAGAGCAAATGACTCTGAATGCAATCAACTACTTATGTAAATAAAAGAATAAGCAATAATTATGAAAAATATGATCTTACATATAGCAATCACCACGCTGTTGGCCTCAATGAGCGCTTGCAGTGATGAGATGGATTCCGTATTGACTCAAAGAGACTGGGACGGTACATCCACTTACTTCCAATCGGCCGACGAGCATGGCTTCTCGATGTACTATAAACCGCAGGTAGGCTTTGTCGGTGACCCGATGCCATTCTATGATCCGGTTGCCAAAGACTTTAAAGTGATGTACCTGCAAGATTACCGTCCGAACCCCGAAGCTACTTACCACCCCATTTTCGGGGTGGCCACCAAAGATGGTGCTACTTATGAATCTCTCGGCGAACTGATTCCGTGTGGAGGTCGTGACGAACAGGATGCCGCCATCGGTACAGGAGGTACCATCTATAATCCGGTTGATAAACTCTACTACACCTTCTACACCGGCAATAAATTCAAACCTTCTTCCGACCAGAATGCACAGGTAGTCATGGTGGCTACCTCTCCCGACTTTAAAACATGGACCAAGAACCGCACTTTCTATCTGAAAGGAGATACGTACGGCTATGACAAGAATGACTTCCGCGACCCGTTCCTGTTCCAGACCGAAGACGGCGTTTATCACATGCTGATTGCCACCCGTAAAAACGGAAAAGGACACATTGCCGAATTCACCTCTACTGACCTGAAAGAGTGGGCGTCTGCCGGCACATTTATGACCATGATGTGGGACCGTTTCTACGAATGTCCGGACGTATTCAAGATGGGAGACTGGTGGTATCTGGTCTATTCGGAACAAGCTTCCTTCATGCGCAAGGTACAATACTTCAAAGGCAGAACACTTGAAGAACTGAAAGCAACCACCGCCAATGATGCCGGAATATGGCCGGACAATCGGGAAGGTATGCTGGACAGCCGTGCATTCTATGCAGGCAAGACTGCTTCCGATGGAACCAACCGTTACATCTGGGGCTGGTGTCCTACCCGTGCCGGCAATGATAATGGAAACGTAGGGGATGTAGAACCCGAATGGGCTGGCAACTTGGTGGCACAACGCCTCATTCAGCACGAAGACGGTACGTTAACCCTTGGAGTTCCCGATGCAATCGACCGTAAATACACTTCTGCACAAGAGGTAAAAGTGATGGCTAAAGACGGAAACGTAACAGAAAGCGGTAAAACCTATACGTTGGCCGAAGGAGCTTCCGTTATCTTCAACCGGTTGAAAGTACACAACAAGATTTCCTTTACCGTAAAAGCATCCTCGAATACAGATCGTTTTGGAATCTCTTTCGTCCGTGGAACGGACTCCAAATCATGGTATAGCATCCACGTCAACGCTGACGAGGGTAAAGCCAACTTCGAGAAAGACGGTGACAATGCCAAATACTTGTTTGATAACAAATTCAATATCCCGGCGGATAATGAATACCGTGTGACGATTTACAGTGACCAGTCGGTTTGTGTGACTTACATCAACGACCAGTTATCTTTCACGAACCGCATCTATCAAATGCAGAAGAATCCGTGGGCACTCTGCTGTTATAAAGGCGAAATCACTGTATCAGATATTCAAGTGAGCACCTATTAATAGAAAAGTAACATCTTTTACAGTGTTTGAAACAAAAGTGATAGGCGTTTCATCCCGGAGCGCCTATCTTTGCACTGTAACAACCTTAATACCAT
>NZ_JBCOCI010000228.1:0-263 GCF_040929485.1 Phocaeicola sp. RTP21198st1_B8_RTP21198_201120
CTATGGCATCATACAACAATACGGCGAGGCCGGACTGATTGTAGCCACGCTAATGGCGGGCGTACTCCTTGTATTATTAGGAGTGTTCAAGCTGGGAGCTGTCCTCAAATTCATTCCTTATCCTATCATCGTCGGATTTACCAGCGGTATCGCCGTCACTATTTTCACGACCCAGATTGCCGATATTTTCGGTTTATCTTTCGGAGACGAGAAAGTGCCGGGAGACTTCGTCGGGAAGTGGCTGATTTATTTCCGACACTTCG
>NZ_JBCOCI010000228.1:275-575 GCF_040929485.1 Phocaeicola sp. RTP21198st1_B8_RTP21198_201120
AATACCATCGTTAGTATTGTCAGCATTATTATTATCGCCATCACTCCGAAGTTCTCAAAGAAAATTCCCGGTTCGCTGATTGCTATCATCGTAGTCACGATAGCCGTTTACCTGATGAAAACCTTCGGAGGAATCGACTGCATCCAGACCATCGGTGACCGCTTCACCATTAAATCAGAGTTGCCTGATGCCGTTGTGCCTGCGCTGGATTGGGAAGCTATCAGGGAATTGTTTCCGGTGGCTATCACCATTGCCGTATTGGGAGCTATCGAATCCCTGCTGTCTGCCACTGTAGCCGAC
>NZ_JBCOCI010000228.1:585-1962 GCF_040929485.1 Phocaeicola sp. RTP21198st1_B8_RTP21198_201120
CCTTTGTTCGGAGGTATTCCCGCCACAGGTGCTATCGCCCGTACCATGACGAATATCAACAACGGGGGTAAGACACCGATAGCCGGAATCATTCATGCAGTAGTATTGCTGTTGATTCTGCTCTTCCTGATGCCACTCGCACAATATATTCCGATGGCATGCCTTGCCGGCGTACTGGTCATCGTATCTTACAACATGAGCGGATGGCGTGTATTCAGAGCTTTACTGAAGAATCCGAAATCGGACGTTACCGTACTGCTTATCACGTTCTTCCTGACCGTTATCTTCGACCTGACTGTCGCTATCGAGGTAGGATTGGTCATTGCCTGCGTCCTCTTTATGAAGCGTGTCATGGAGACTACCAAAATCTCGGTGATTACCGACGAGATTGACCCGAACAAGGCATAGAGGTATACGAAATCAACGGCCCTTATTTCTTCGGTATCGCTACCAAGTTTGAAGAGACAATGACACAACTGGGAGACCGCCCGAAAGTACGTATCATCCGTATGCGCAAGGTTCCGTTCATCGATTCCACAGGGATTCACAACCTGACTACTCTCTGCGAAATGTCACAGAAGGAAAAGACTACCGTTATCCTTTCCGGAGTCAACGAGAACGTGCATAATGTACTGGAAAAAGCCGGATTCTACGAACTACTGGGAAAAGAGAATATCTGCCCGAATATCAATGTAGCATTGGAAAGGGCAAAAAGCCTGGTAAAATAGTGCTGTTTATCAGCCACTTGTAAGCCTGTAAGCCATATATACCGTGCGTATTGGACATATAGATCCAATGTATACGGCATATATGACCTGTGTGTTGGATCTATATATCCAACACACAGCATCTATATCTCCTGCAAACAGGATATTATCATCATTTATTCTATCACGCTGACCTCTATTTGATACAACCTCTTCTATTTCAGAACCATATTCTTGTTTTTCTTATAATCCAGTGGACGGTTCATAATCTTCAGCTCTCTGAAAGCCTTCCTCAAGGAAGCATTCACAATGACCGAAGACGGTTTAACCTCCGGATTCACTATTGCCACATCATAAACCGACTGTTCCAGTTCACCATTCAGATAGATTTTCAACATTCCATTTTTCCAGCTTACAGCGTATACCTATACATACGTCGCAAGCCGGATAGATATTGATTACCAGAAACTGATTACAAAACGGGCTGCCACAGAATCACTTCTCCGGCAACCCTTCTTTCTTTAAATTAAAAAACAGAGAGAGTATGATGTCATTTACTCCTGACCTCCCCCCAAAGCACGGTATAGGTTAATTAAACTTTGTATTTCAGTAAAATGATTGACCGTCTGCGACAGTTGCGCACTAAGCAATGACTGCCGCGATGTAAGCA
>NZ_JBCOCI010000229.1:0-1956 GCF_040929485.1 Phocaeicola sp. RTP21198st1_B8_RTP21198_201120
TCTCGGTAGAAGGCTATTATAAAGATATGTATAATGTATTGGAGTATAAGGAAGGAGTCAGCTTCTTCGGTTCTTCTGCCGGTTGGGAAAATAAAGTGGAAATGGGCAAGGGACGTTCGGCAGGTATTGAGTTTATGGCACAGAAGACACTTGGAAGAACGACGGGATGGCTGTCCTACACTTTGTCCAAAAGTGATCGTCAGTTTGCTAAAGGCGGTATCAACAACGGTGAACGGTTTCCATATAAATATGACCGAAGACACAATATCAACCTGACAATCAACCATAAGTTCAACGAACGTATCGACATCGGTGCTTCCTGGGTGTTCTATACAGGCGGAACAAGTACAATCCCTGAAGAGAAAACCGCTGTCATCCGTCCTAGCGACAGCACAAACAACGGATTTGGAGGAGGATATGGATATGGAGATTATTTTGATTCAGGCATAACTTCACCCACCATCGGAGAAGCTTCGTATGTGGAGCATCGTAATAATTACCGGTTACCAGCCAGTCACCGGTTGAATGTGGGAGTCAATTTCAACAAAAAGACCAAACATGGTATGCGTACCTGGAATATCAGTCTGTATAATGCATATAATGCGATGAATCCTACCTTCGTATATCGCAGCACCAGCAAAAACGATCCCTACAAACCGATTATCAAGAAGTATACTATACTTCCATTAATTCCATCATTCACTTACACTTATAAATTCTAAACTCATTATGAGAACTCGTATATATTATCCATTTATCCAGTTTATAGCATTACTGACAACAGTATCTTGCGAAAACGAACTCCCGTTTAGTGTAAAGGACAATCCCCCCAAACTAGTGATGAACGCACTAATCAACGCAGATAGTCTGACCAATGTTCTTTACCTCAATTTCACGGGAAGAGGATACGCCACTCATGCAGAAAAAGCCACCGTGGAAGTACGTGTTAACGGACAGTTGTCAGAAAGTTTACGTCCGCTCCCACCCCAGGCGGAAGGAGATATGCAATGCCGCTTCAACATTTCCGGCAAGTTCTCTCCCGGAGATGTAGTACGTATCGACGCTCTCACTGACGACGGGCAGTATCACGCATGGGCTGAAGTTACCGTTCCACAGCGTCCCAACGAAATAACTGATATCGATACGGTCACTGTTCCACTGACACAGTATTATTATACACAGAATTACCTCCGATATAAAATCAACATCAAAGATCGCCCCAACGAAAATAATTTCTATCGACTTATCATGGATAAGCAAATGACAGTGAAAGACTATAATAATGAAATAGGCGAATATGTCACTCAAACCACACACCGTTATCATTTTATATCTCGCGAAGATGTTGTGTTGACGGACGGACAGCCTACCAACAGCGATGACGAAGATAATGGCATGTTCGACACTGTAAAGAATATATATGGGGTGTTTGACGACTCACGATTCAAAAATACATCTTATACCATGACAGTTTACAACCAGACAAATGTTGAGGGGCTTTCCAAATATGAAACGAATGTAAAGATGGATATTATTGTGCGTCTGTTAAGCATTACAGAAACCGAATATTACTATCTGAAAGCACTCAACCTGGCAGATTCCGACGCTTATGATGAGACAATAAACGAACCAATCAAATATCCCGGCAATGTGCACGGAGGGGTCGGGATTGTCGGGATCAGTACGGAGACAAGCAAAATCATTCATATAGAAAAGCCATGGATATGAAAACTCATCACCTACTATTTATACTCATCGCATTACCGCTGTTCTGTTCCTGCCGAAGCAGCCGGAGTATGTTAAGGGAGATACAAGCCTTAAAATCCAGCTTGTATTACGAGCTCACTTCTCCTATCTATCAGGAGAAAGCAGATCAAACCGTATATCTGGACTTAATCGACTACTCCAACATGGATTATTACACCAGCGTGAAACGAAAAAAGTCTGCATATATTC
>NZ_JBCOCI010000230.1:0-367 GCF_040929485.1 Phocaeicola sp. RTP21198st1_B8_RTP21198_201120
CCACAATAATTGCATCATCCACCACTGTACCGATGACCAGCACTAATGCGAAAAGTGTAATCAAATTGATACTGAATCCTACCAACGCCATGAAAGCGAAAGTTCCGATAAGAGAAACAAAAATACCCACCAGCGGAATAAGTGTAGAACGAATGTCCTGCAAGAAAACATATACCACAAGAATTACCAGCAGAATCGCTTCAATCAGCGTCTTTAATACCTCATGGATAGAGGCGAAGAGAAATTCGTTGGTACTCATCAGCTGGGTTATTTCCGCCCCTTTGGGAAGACGTTTGGAAGCGTCTGCCAGAAAAGCGTCAATCTCACGATTAATCTCTGTGGCATTAGAACCGGCAGTCTGATAAAC
>NZ_JBCOCI010000230.1:377-1949 GCF_040929485.1 Phocaeicola sp. RTP21198st1_B8_RTP21198_201120
TACGATTCTTGTCCGAGACTGATGTTAGCAATCTCTTTCAAACGAAGTACCTCACCATTCTTAGTACTGCGAATCACGATCTCTCCAAATTCCTCGGGAGTCATCAATCGACCGCGGTATTTCATGGTATACGCTTTAGCTTCCTTGGAATTCTCACCAATGGAGCCTGTTGCAGCTTCAATGTTTTGTGAGGCCAGTGCGGCAGTCACATCGGAAGGAATCAGTTTGTACTGCGCCATGACGTCAGGTTTAAGCCATACACGCATGGAATAGACACCACCCATCACCTGCACATCTCCCACTCCGGAAATACGCAAGATAGCAGGTTTCAAATTAATATTGATATAGTTCGAGAGAAAGTTCTCGTCTAATGAGCTATCAGGACTATGCAAGGTAAATATCTGGAGCATACCGTTCTGTCGCTTGTTGACACTGACACCCACACGGGTCACTTCCGCAGGAAGTTGTCCGGCAGCTTTCGACACACGGTTCTGTACATTGACAGCGGCCATGTCCGGATTGGTACCTTGTTTAAAGTAAATGGTTATTTCGGCTGAACCGGCATTGGAAGCACTGGAAGTCATATAAGTCATATCTTCCACACCATTGATGGCTTCCTCCAACGGAGCGATGACACTCTTCTGCACCGTTTCAGCACTGGCACCGTCGTATGCAGTGTACACCTGAACGGTAGGAGGGGCAATATCGGGATATTGCTCCACGGGTAGGGTGAATAACCCGATAATCCCCACCACTACAATCACAATGGAAAGGACGGCGGAGAGCACGGGACGTTCTATAAATATTCGTAAGTTCATTGTTTCTTCAATTTTGAGTTAGTTGCTTCTTCTTTGTTATCGGCATTCCATCCTGTAGCAATCCGACACCTTCTGTCACGATTTCATCCCCTATGGCAAGTCCGGTCGTCACGATGTAATCCTGTCCACCGTCCACACGTTCCACACTTACTTGGGTAGAATGCGTTTTACCATCCACTACCTTATAGACAAAGACCTTGTCCTGCACTTCGTAAGTTGCCGCACGAGGAATGATGATACCGTCTTTGTAGACCGATGGAACCACCACATTTCCCGAACTTCCACTATGTAGCAGTCCGTTCTTGTTGGGAAATGCAGCCCGTACACTGACGGTTCCTGTCGAAGCATCCACTACTCCGCTAATAGTTGCTATGGTACCTTTTTCTTCGTAAGTAGTCCGGTCATTCAGCACTAGCTCGATGGCAGGCATCGACTGCAAAGCCTTGTCTTTAGAACCATATTGGCGAATAAGCCCTAAGAGTTGGTTTTCCGTCATTGAGAAGTAAACATACATATCCGAGTTGTCTGATACGGTAGTCAGTGGTTGTGCCATTCCGGCACTGACAAGCGTACCAACGCGATAGGGCAATGTGCCGATCACTCCATCCGAGGGACTTTTCACTTCGGTGTAGGAAAGATCATTGGCAGCACTCAACTCCTGCGCCTTGGCTTGTGCGCGTCCGGCTTTTGCCATCAACAGATTATTCTCGGCCGTTTTCAATTCATAAGCCGAAATGACGTTTTGAGCGAAGAG
>NZ_JBCOCI010000231.1:0-1932 GCF_040929485.1 Phocaeicola sp. RTP21198st1_B8_RTP21198_201120
ACTCCTCGACTAGTGAGCTGTTACGCACTCTTTAAATGAATGGCTGCTTCCAAGCCAACATCCTAGCTGTCTTAGCAGTCAGACTTCGTTAGTTTAACTTAGCTGTCATTTCGGGACCTTAGCAGGTGGTCCGGATTCTTCTCCTCTCGGGCACGGACCTTAGCACCCATGCCCTCACTCCTGAGGTAAAACTGATGCGCATTCGGAGTTTGTCAAGACTTGATAGGCGGTGAAGCCCTCGCATCTTATCAGTCGCTCTACCTCACATCAGTAACCCACAAGGCTGCACCTAAATGCATTTCGGGGAGTACGAGCTATCTCCAAGTTTGATTAGCCTTTCACCCCTACCCTCAGCTCATCCAGAAGCTTTTCAACGCTTATTGGTGCGGTCCTCCAGCTGGTGTTACCCAGCCTTCAACCTGGCCAAGGGTAGATCACTTGGTTTCGCGTCTGCCACTGCCGACTATACGCCCTCTTCAGACTCGCTTTCGCTTCGGATACGTGTGTCGTCACACTTAACCTTGCCGGCAAAGGCAACTCGTAGGTTCATTATGCAAAAGGCACGCCGTCACTGCTTTAAGCAGCTCCGACCGCTTGTAGGCGCACGGTTTCAGGAACTATTTCACTCTTCTGTTCGAAGTGCTTTTCACCTTTCCCTCACGGTACTGGTTCGCTATCGGTCTCTCGGGAGTATTTAGCCTTACCGGATGGTCCCGGCAGATTCACGCAGAATTCCTCGTGCTCCGCGCTACTCAGGATACTACTATGCTTCGACAACATACGAATACGCAACTGTCATGCTCTATGGTCTTTCTTTCCAGAAAGTTCTTCTCCGATGTCTTCATGCAACGACGTAGTCCTACAACCCCGATCATGCCGTAACATGAACGGTTTGGGCTATTCCCCGTTCGCTCGCCACTACTGGGGGAATCATTGTTATTTTCTTTTCCTGCAGGTACTAAGATGTTTCAGTTCCCTGCGTTAGCTCCTGAAATGATCAGGTGGCGTGTCTTCAACACGCCGGGTTGTCCCATTCGGAAATCCCCGGATCAAAGGTTATTTGCACCTCCCCGGAGCTTATCGCAGCTTATCACGTCCTTCATCGCCTCCGAGAGCCAAGGCATCCGCCATGCGCCCTTCTTTACTTTCCTTATTCATTCGCCCACACTTGCGTGTCAGCGGGATGATATATACTTTCAGCTCTTTACTACTAAAATTACTGTTTGCTTGTACAATATGTCATAGATCGGTCATCTTCGTATCTTACGTCTCTGATGGAGTGGAGAATAACGGATTCGAACCGTTGACCCTCTGCGTGCAAGGCAGATGCTCTAGCCAGCTGAGCTAATCCCCCGAATCTCAAGATTCGTAGTCCCAGGCAGAGTTGAACTGCCGACCTCTACATTATCAGTGTAGCGCTCTAACCAACTGAGCTATAGGACTAAGTTCAACCTAGTCTGTTTCATTAGACCCGGCTTCTTACTTTCTCTCTTCCGTCTTAATACGGAATCATATCTTGAATAAACAACAACAGCAGTACAAAAACAAAAACCTTTACTTTGGATCCTCTCCAGAAAGGAGGTGTTCCAGCCGCACCTTCCGGTACGGCTACCTTGTTACGACTTAGCCCCAGTCACCAGTTTTACCCTAGGGCGATCCTCGCGGTTACGCACTTCAGGTACCCCCGGCTCCCATGGCTTGACGGGCGGTGTGTACAAGGCCCGGGAACGTATTCACCGCGCCGTGGCTGATGCGCGATTACTAGCGAATCCAGCTTCGTGGAGTCGGGTTGCAGACTCCAGTCCGAACTGAGAGGGGTTTTAGGGATTGGCATCCACTCGCGTGGTAGCGGCCCTCTGTACCCCCCATTGTAACACGTGTGTAGCCCCGGACGTAAGGGCCGTGCTGATTTGACGTCATCCCCACCTTCCT
>NZ_JBCOCI010000232.1:0-570 GCF_040929485.1 Phocaeicola sp. RTP21198st1_B8_RTP21198_201120
CATGTACATGCTTACGAGGGGCAGGCTGCAAAAATCCTGGCAGTAGTTTACACGCCAATTTAATGAAATAATAGGAACCAAGACTTAAGTATAATTACATGCAATTATTTGATCGTACTTTGGGGCAGTGGCTCGAGCACTGGGCTGAAGAGACTCCCGATAAGGAATATATCGTTTATTCCGACCGCAATCTCCGTTTTACCTGGAGTCAGTTGAACCGTCGTGTGGATGATATGGCGAAAGGGCTTATCGCCATTGGGGTGGAACGTGGTACCCATGTGGGTATCTGGGCGGCTAATGTTCCCGATTGGTTGACATTGTTGTATGCTTGTGCGAAGATCGGTGCGGTATATGTTACTGTAAATACGAACTATAAACAATCGGAGTTGGAGTATCTTTGCCAGAACTCGGATATGCATACGCTTTGTATCGTGAATGGCGAAAAGGACAGTGACTTTGTGCAGATGACCTATACAATGCTTCCCGAATTGAAAACCTGTGAACGCGGACATTTGAAGAGTGAACGTTTTCCGTACATGAGAAATGTAGTGTATGTAGGACAGGAGAAAC
>NZ_JBCOCI010000232.1:580-1389 GCF_040929485.1 Phocaeicola sp. RTP21198st1_B8_RTP21198_201120
GTATAATACAGCGGAGATTCTGTTATTGGGAAATAATGTGGAAGACGACTGTTTGAGCGAACTCAAAAGCAAGGTGGATTGTCACGATGTGGTGAATATGCAATATACATCGGGAACTACCGGTTTTCCGAAGGGAGTAATGCTGACACATTATAATATTGCCAATAATGGATTTCTGACTGGTGAACACATGAAGTTCACGGCGGATGATAAACTTTGCTGCTGTGTTCCGTTATTCCATTGTTTCGGAGTGGTGTTGGCCACCATGAACTGTCTGACTCATGGTTGTACGCAAGTAATGGTGGAACGTTTCGATCCGCTGATTGTATTGGCTTCCATTCATAAAGAACGTTGCACGGCTCTTTATGGCGTACCGACTATGTTTATTGCCGAGTTGCATCATCCGATGTTTGATCTCTTTGATATGTCTTGTCTTCGTACAGGTATTATGGCAGGTTCTCTATGTCCTGTTGAACTGATGAAGCAAGTGGAGGAGAAAATGTATATGAAGGTGACCAGTGTGTATGGACTGACAGAGACTGCACCGGGTATGACAGCTTCTCGTATTGATGATCCATTTGATGTGCGTTGTAATACGGTAGGGCATGATTTTGAATTTACGGAGGTAAAAGTGATCGACCCGGAAACTGGTGAAGAATGTCCGGTTGGCGTACAAGGTGAGATGTGCAATCGTGGGTATAACACCATGAAAGGATATTATAAAAATCCGGAAGCAACGGCAGAAGTGCTTGATGAAAACAACTTCCTGCATTCCGGTGATTTGGGTATCAAGGATGAAGATGGCAATT
>NZ_JBCOCI010000232.1:1399-1909 GCF_040929485.1 Phocaeicola sp. RTP21198st1_B8_RTP21198_201120
GGATATGATTATCCGAGGTGGAGAGAATATTTATCCGCGCGAAATAGAAGAGTTTCTTTATAAACTTGATGGAGTGAAAGATGTTCAGGTGGCAGGTATTCCTTCTAAGAAATACGGTGAGGCAGTCGGAGCATTTATTATCTTGCAGGAAGGTGTGAAAATGCAGGAAGCTGATGTTCGTGATTTCTGTAGAAATAAGATATCCCGTTATAAGATTCCGAAATATATCTTCTTTGTGAACGAATTCCCGATGACAGGTAGTGGAAAGATTCAGAAGTTCAGATTGAAAGATCTGGGATTACAGCTTTGTAAAGAGCAGGGAATAGAAATTATCTAGGGCCTGTAATTGCTTAAGGACACACAACGTTTTTCGATATAATAAACGATGAACGGTGAACGAACTGCATGATTGTTTGCAGAGAGTTCACCGTTCATTATTTATATTATTGTCTTATCCGGCTTTTGTTGTAGCAGCTAAGTATTATACGCTGCTAAATGAAATCGTCACCC
>NZ_JBCOCI010000233.1:0-347 GCF_040929485.1 Phocaeicola sp. RTP21198st1_B8_RTP21198_201120
AGTTATCCTTATTACAGAGATTGCTTGTACAAGGAGAGCGTTTCGAAGCACCTCTCCAATTTCTTCCAGGCACGGATTATGCGAATTACATGGATAAAGTTTATTCTCTTTCCGTGTTTATCCGTGTAATCCGTGCCTAAATTATGTCGGCTAATTACCGGGCGTTGACTATTATCCCTCCTCCCAATAATAAGCCATCTTTATAGAATGCAGCAGCTTGTCCCGGAGCAATGGCGGTTAAAGGCTCATGAAGTTGCACATGCAGTAGATGATCTGGTGTAATGGTAATCGTAGCATGGTTTTCCTGTTTGCGATACCGTATTTTCACAATGATGTCAGAATGCCCT
>NZ_JBCOCI010000233.1:357-1907 GCF_040929485.1 Phocaeicola sp. RTP21198st1_B8_RTP21198_201120
CACGTCTCTGTCCAATGGTATAAAAAGGATAACCCTCATGCCAGGCAATAAAATCTCCCTTTTCATCGACAAACCTTCCTCGTTTCACTTTATTGAGTCCTGCCTGATTGCTTCCAACCAATACTTGCCAATCTCCAACCAATGCTTGATTCTCCCCCATCATCTGCTCTTCTTCTGCCAATGCCTCATTATTTTGAGCCAACCAGTTTTTCAGAAAAGTTCGATAGTCCATTGGGCAAAAACAAACGCCTATACTATCCTTTTTAGTTGCCACCTTCCGGAACCCATGTTCCGCAGCCCAGACACGAGCTTCCACTTTCGTAATATCCCCCATCGGCAACAACATCCTGCAAAGAATATCTTGTTTCAATCCCCATAGAAAGAAGGTTTGATCCTTATCCGAAATCTACACATATATGATCGTCGGCAGCGTATGTTATATAAAAGGTATTATTTAGTTGTATATTCTGTGCATAATGCCCGGTAGCGATGTAGAAAACGCCCATTTCATCGGCAATTTTAGCAAGCAGAGGCCATTTCAGGTAATTATTGCACAATATACAAGGGACTGGAGTCCGTCCTGCCAGATACTCCTGCACAAAATATTCAATAATCTGTTTACTGAATATTTCACGGGCATCGTATGTTATATGCCGTATTCCTAAACGTTCTGCCAGATTACGGGCATCTTCCAGATACTCTGTCGAGCCATTCAATTCATAAAAACGGAAGGTTACTCCGATCACTTCATAACCGGCTTCCAGCAATCGCATAGCAGCAACAGAACTATCTGTACCGCCACTCATTCCAAGCAATACTCGTTTGTTTTCCTCCATCATGCTGCAAAATTAAGTATTTTCCCGTATCTTTGTTTGTTAAAGTCTAAAAGAGAATGAAAGAGAGACCAACTAACGGACAAGTTATAATCGTTTTCACAGAGCATCCGATACTCGGCATATTGCTGATTCCCTATATTGCGGAAAAGCTGGACGATGGTACCTTGCAATTGGTAGAACAAGCATTTCACGCCTCTCCCGAAGCTATGAGCAAGATGAGTGAGGCAGAAAGACAAGCTATTCATATCGCCTCTTATTATACAGAGAAGCATCTAATGAGTGTCTACTCCCGCGAAAAAACAGTATCGCGTTTTTTACATAAATTATCCGAAGATCCGGAACGAATAAAGAATGATATCCGTCCATCTATCGAAAAGAAACTGTTGGAAATGCTGATACTGATACGGGACAACGGACTGCCTTTTTATCAGAAACAAGCCGGCAGTAAAATACTATACGCCCATCATGCCTATCACATAAATCCTCATAATGCAGAAATTCGTGTAACGTTTCATGTTGACAATAAAACGTTTCGTTATCAGTTGCAGTGCTATTATGAAGGACAGCCATTCTCTTTAAGTGAGTTGAAACCTGTGGTTGTACTGACATCCGCACCAGCCACGCTATTATTGGGAATG
Organism: Phocaeicola sp. RTP21198st1_B8_RTP21198_201120; assembly: GCF_040929485.1. NCBI lineage: Bacteria > Pseudomonadati > Bacteroidota > Bacteroidia > Bacteroidales > Bacteroidaceae > Phocaeicola > Phocaeicola sp. RTP21198st1_B8_RTP21198_201120. Next base: position 1,832 of record NZ_JBCOCI010000233.1, read on the forward strand.
GAGCTATATTTCTTTCCGCACATTGAAAGCGCACGCATCTTACCTTTTACAAAGAAAAGATCGATCAGCGTAGACG
>NZ_JBCOCI010000234.1:0-333 GCF_040929485.1 Phocaeicola sp. RTP21198st1_B8_RTP21198_201120
CTTTATTATAGGATTCTGTTCTAACAGACGGAACTTTTCCGCTAACTTATAATTCGCTTTCTGCTGTGCATCGGCAAAGCTACATATCAACAATGCAACCACCAGGCACACATATCTAAAGAGAGAGTTTTTCATAAAATCTTATCTATTGTCTTATTTGTTACGGTTAATATCTCCCCAATAGTCTGCACGAGTATCACCCAGCAAATGCTTGGCAAAGAAACGGTACATCTTCTTCTCAAAATACTTATCAGCAGAACCATATCCATGGCCGGCACCCGGAATCACCAGCATATCAAAATCCTTGCCGGCTTCAATCAATGCCTGCGCCAT
>NZ_JBCOCI010000234.1:387-1906 GCF_040929485.1 Phocaeicola sp. RTP21198st1_B8_RTP21198_201120
GCAGGGTTCACGTTCTTGTCCATATCACCGGTGACGAGCATTAAATGTCCTTTCAAATTCTTGGCAATCTCCGTATTCGGCTTCACATTGAACTTGTATCCATACTCTTTTGTCTCATTACCCAAACTATCTTTTACTACTTTTTCCACTTCCTTCACACCGTTATAGCATTCTCCCCACCCACGATTATAGATATTGTTATCATGATTTCCGGAACAGGAGACAGCAGCTTTATAAAAGTCCGGATAAGTACAGATGGCTGCAGCAGCCATAAATCCTCCACCGGAATGACCGTAGATACCGACTTTTTTACCATTAATAAATGAATACCTCCGAGCTAACTGCTCAATAGCATATTTGTCATCAGCTAATGGATAATCACGCATATTACCATAACCAAACCGATGGTATGCCTTTCCACGCATAGGAGTATCTCCTCTGTGAGACACAGCAATTACGATAAAACCTAACTGCGCCAAACGGGTACAACATCTGTCTTCTAAGGTAAATGAAGTAGGAACTTGACCAAAGTAAGGCCCCGGATATACCACAGAAATAATCGGATATACCTTAGTAGAATCAAAGTCTGCCGGTTTCCACATTACTCCATGTAAATCGGTTATATTATCAGCAGCCTTCACAACAAAACGTTCCGGTTTTTTCCATCCGGCTTTGTAGACTAATTCAATATCCGGCTTTGCCAATTCAAGAATCCCTTGTCCCTTGTTATCTTTCAACATGATTTTAGGTTCCATATCCACTCTTGAATAAGTGTCAATATAGTATCTATTAGACTTCAGGAATTTAACCTGATGCTGACCGTCTTCCGTACTTAATGGAGTTACTCCTTCCCTATCAATATGCACTTTATAGAGCATGTAATAAGATGGGTCAATATCTTTTTCCCTGCCATATCCATATAGATATACTGTTCGCCCCAAAGTATCAATAGAAGCTATCTGACCTGCCACCCACTCACCGGAAGTCATCACATTCTTCAACTTTCCATTACCATCATAATGATAGTAATGCCCCCATCCCGTACGCTCCGAACGAAAAAGAATATCTTTACCATCATTCAAAATAGCGACACTACGAGCATGCGGATCACGATACGGTTTGTCAACTTCATGAATTATTTCTTTCACCTCCATTGTAGAGAGGTTGACAGAACACAAATCCACTTCGTCCCATGTACGTTTCGTACGTTCAAAAAAGAGGTATTTACTATCCTTTGTCACACACAAAGGATTTATGTATTGATCCGGCCACTTACTTATGTCTGTTTTTTTTACGGTACGCCCAATCACATCAACTATAACCAGTTCATTTTGGGTTACATTCTTATCACCAGGGAATTCATAACGATAAGTAGTCAGGGAAGGCCTGTCATCCAACGAATTTATCACCCAAAAATCTCTAAGCAGACGTTCATCTTCGCGTACTAAATAAAGATGCCTTGAATCGGGGCACCAACAGATATCAGACATGACTTCTCCTTCTTCGTCCGTTCCTCCAT
>NZ_JBCOCI010000235.1:0-408 GCF_040929485.1 Phocaeicola sp. RTP21198st1_B8_RTP21198_201120
ATTAAAGCTTCTTGGAGATTTTCATCCCATAGTATTAAAAATGCTGCCAAGTTTATTACCACCGGAAATGGCCGGACTTGCCGGATTTCTCGAACCGCTAATAGATATGCTATTTATCACTTGGCCGGAATGTGCATTGCTAGTTCAAAGTTTTGACTTGGGACTCGATCTCGTACCTCAAAATTAATATACTATTAAAGAATAAGAACAATGAAGAAATTATATACTCTGATAATCCTTTTATCCCTAACCGGTTTCGGAAGCAGCTTTGCCCAAACCTTGAAAGGACATATATACGACGCCAGAACCAATGAGCCATTGGTAGGCGCAGCCGTCACATACAAACTCCATGGCAATCAGGGAGCAGTGTCCAACATCAATGGAGAATATGAAATCAAACTACCCGAG
>NZ_JBCOCI010000235.1:418-1898 GCF_040929485.1 Phocaeicola sp. RTP21198st1_B8_RTP21198_201120
ATGTAGGCTATGAAGATGTATTGATGCCAATTGTTATCAATAAGCGTGAAGTCATCACGAAAGACGTTTATATGAAAGAAAGCACAAAGCTACTGGAAGAAGTGGTGGTTAGTGCCGGACGCTTTGAACAGAAGTTGAGTGACGTTACTGTTTCCATGGATGTGGTGAAAGCCGGAGATATTGCCCGTCAGGCACCGACAGATATTTCTTCCACACTCCGTACATTGCCCGGTGTAGACATTGTAGACAAACAGCCCTCTATGCGCGGTGGCAGCGGATGGACTTACGGTGTAGGTGCACGCAGCCAGATTCTGATAGACGGCATGAGTACCCTGAATCCAAAAACCGGTGAAATCAATTGGAACACCATACCTTTGGAAAATGTAGAACAGGTGGAAGTTATTAAAGGAGCTTCCTCCGTGTTGTACGGGTCATCAGCCTTGAACGGCATTATCAACATCCGTACTGCACGTCCGGGACTGACTCCGAAAACACGTTTCAGTGCTTATGTGGGAGTATATGGTGATGCGGAAAACGACGAATACCAATGGAGCGACAAGAGTTTCTGGAAAGATGATAAATATTCTGTTAAACCGATCCTGCGCGGAAGTCTTCTTAGCGGTATACGGAATCCTATTTACGAAGGATTCGACCTCTCCCACTCCCGTCGTATCGGCAATTTCGATGTCAGCGGAGGAATCAATCTTTTCACTGACGAAGGATACCGCCAACAGGGATACAACAAACGTTTCCGTATGGGAGGGAGCCTCACTTATCATCAGCCTGATATGGGAATGAAACTGTTGAATTATGGTTTCAATGTCGATTTCCTTTCCAATCAATATGGTGACTTCTTTATCTGGCGTTCACCAACGGAAGTGTACAAACCGTCTCCTTTCACCAACATGGGACGTGAAGAGAATAATTTCCATATCGATCCGTTCATCAACTATGTGAATCCGGAAAACGGTACGTCACATAAGATTAAAGGACGTTTCTATTATAGTGCCGACAATATCGTGCGCCCCAGCCAGGGAGCATCCATCGGTGATATTCTGGGAAATATGGGAACAGATGCCCAGACTATTCAGAATATTGCAGGCGGTGATTACAGTTCGCTCTATCCGGCCTTGGTCGGTATCGGTTCGGGACTTATCAACGGAAATCTGGAAGATGCCATGAATGGAGTATTTACCTCATTAGGCAATATTTTCCCGAATGCGACGACTGCCGATTATTGCGATCTGATCTCTTGGGTAATGGACAACGGAGTGCCGAGTGACTTAGGGGGACTTACGAACGGACAGTTACCGAGTGATCTGATTCCGTGGTTATCAAATGTTATCAATCCGTCACGAAACACTCCAAAAACACAGACTGATAAGAACTTCGATTACTACCTCGACTACCAGTTCAATAAGAAATGGGAAGGCGGTGCACAAATCACTACCGGAGTAACACTGGAACATATCCGCTATGA
>NZ_JBCOCI010000236.1:0-755 GCF_040929485.1 Phocaeicola sp. RTP21198st1_B8_RTP21198_201120
TCCTATTCCAATAAAACCTTGTATCATTATATTGGTATATCCTATTTCTGTAATCAATCAGTTTCACACCTTTTACTCCTAATACAGAATCTACCCATTGTAAATGCTTAGCTTCTGATATATCCAAAGTAGGATGATTATCATATATAGATAGGCTATCAGTAATCAGTGTATCAGTATTCTTATTACCAATACATAATAGTAGTATAACTATGCATAAATATTTCCTAATCAATAACAACCACATTTATTCCACAAGTCATTCAATTCTTGTTCTAATTCTGTATCATTAGTTAGATTATATGCAATCTGAATGTCTTCACAAGCTACCTTTTTCTCATTCAAGTAGATACGACAGATAGCCCTATTATAATACGCCATTGCATCTCGTTTAAAATCATCTGTATCCAATGCTTTAGTCCAATCAGATTCAGCTTTATCCCACATATTCATATCCATATAAATAAATGCCCGTTGAGTATAATTATCTGGCTGTGCATTATTCAAATTTATCGCTTTTGTTATATCTTGCAAAGCTTCTTCATTCCTTTTTTGAGACCTATATAGGTGACAACGGTTTATATATCCTATTGGATTATTAGGATGATATTCTATTGCTTGACTGAAATAAGATTCTGCATCTCTATTGTTATCAACAACATAAGATATTATACCTAAGGCATTTAGAGATTGAATATCTTCGGCTTTCTCATTTAATATACTTGTAAATATATCAATAGCTTCATTAAAGTTTC
>NZ_JBCOCI010000236.1:765-1890 GCF_040929485.1 Phocaeicola sp. RTP21198st1_B8_RTP21198_201120
TTCATTCATAGTAGAATAAGCATATTCTTTTTGATAACTATCCATATCAACAGTAAAATTTGATTTGTATTTATCTAAATCAATATTTCTAAATTGCCATCCTCTTGAGGTATTTCCATAAGTAATACTAATTTTATGCAAAGTCGATTTGATTGGTGGAAAAAACACTTTGAACTTATAATTAGAAGCCAAAGATACTTTTGTCCCATTCATTTTATCTACTCCTATCGTTGATGAAGTAACATAATATTTACTATCGTTATCTAAGTCGTGAATAAGAAAACCGTCATCGCCTTTATCTATCTCGCACCATATATACATTTCCCCCATAGATAGATTCAGATTCGTATATGAAAGATATGCGATTGTTACATCATCTTTAAATTCTATAGCATTCAAAACCACTTCACTATTCCTTTCATTAGGTATATTCAAGATAATAAAATTTTCTTTATTGTTAAATTTGGGATTAAAGCGATTAAAATCATTACTCGTCAATGCAGTAAGTCTTTCTTTATTTATAGATACCCCAAAATTAAGATTTTGCCCTCCTGTACGATTAAATGTCGCAACAGCAAACACTTCCCCTTTTTCATTCAATAATGCACTACCACTGCTTCCTGGAGAAATAGGTGCAGTTACCTGTATAATATCACCATGTTGTTTATCATTCCTTAATGACGCCACAATTCCATCAGAAACACTTTTCTCTAATCCTAAAGGACTACTTATATTATAAACTCTATCTCCTTGTTCTGTGCCTTTAGTAGCAAATTCTAAATAAGGAAATTTTTGATTAGATAGAGCTATTATCGAAAACTTAATAATATCCCATTTTTTATCAGAAGCCAATACCTTATCTATTTCGTACTCTTTCCCATCGCTAGTTTTAAGCATTGCTTTTACAGCACCATCCAACACGTGGTAATTTGTTATCCCTGTACCATCACTATCAATAAAGAAGCCAGAGCCACTACCTAATGGAGCTCCGTATTCATCGTAAGTATAGATTATAAATGTTGCACTCTCTGTATCATGTATAATATCCTTCAGATTTTTTTGGCATGAACTAAAGAATGCTAATATAACACCAAGTATCAAAAATATATTCTTATTCATATTTAT
>NZ_JBCOCI010000237.1:0-1873 GCF_040929485.1 Phocaeicola sp. RTP21198st1_B8_RTP21198_201120
CACTACCCGGAGAATAAGCATATAGCAAATGATTCACTGCCTTTTCCTGTAGATAATCATAAGTCATTTTCCACAACGACTTATATTCTTCGGCAGAACAAAGATTTTGTCCCCACCAAAACCAGCTCCCCGTATGTTCATGCCAGGGACGGAAAATCACCGGTATTTTAACTCCTTCCTTCGTGACAAGCGAATTCATAAAATCTGCTACCCTATCCAGCCATCCAAGAAACTTCCCATGATTCTCTCCTCCGGGAAGGACGGAAGCAACTGCCGTTGAATCACTCACATCCCAAGACGCTTCTCCCGTCACAGGGTTATCCACATGCCAGCTAAGAGAGCAAACACCACCCCTGTTATAGTGTGCTATAATCTCTGCTCGTATCCGTTCGAAAAGAACATCATCCAAGTTCTTCTCTCCTCCCCTTTCAATACGCCCCAGGTCAAAAGCCATCACTGCCGGATAATCGCCACACACACTTTTGACATCACTACGGTTCTCGTCTCCATCCCACCGGATACCATATACCGGATCATCCTGATGACCAAACATGAATCCTTTCTTCGGCAAGCGGATTAACTTATCCAACAATGCCTCCGTCTCCGCAGTTTTCGAAGCAGACTGTTGCTCTCTTATCACACATCCGCCCATTCCTAAAGCAAGCAGGAAAACGCCTGCCATAACTAGTTTATTTTTCATCTTCAAGCTATTAAGTATTATTTAAAAGAGGGTAATTGATCGCGGGTGATTACATAATCCTGTGACATTGCATCCACCCACCAATCCTTATCTGCATACCTATGGGATGTCGCAGTAAAAGCTTCCGAATCCAATTCTTTCGTACGGCTGTAATCATACCACGGCATAAAGTATGTCCATTTTGCCCCTGCCTCCCACTGGGCGGATATCCGGGCAAGATGATACACTTTCCCGCTTTGTTCGCCATTTCCACATTCGCTCAATGCCACCAGCTTACCCGGACAAGAAGCAGTTATCGTACCGTACTGCCTGAAACAGTATTCCCCAGTAGTGTACTCATCCTTTGCAGGATACATATCACGCCCCACCATATCGACGTATTCATCCCCCGGATAAAACTCGCTATCCTTAGTTTGTGTAGTCCATACCCAAATCAGATTGTTGATTCCTTCTTTCTTAAAATAATTGAAAATATAAATCCATAGTTTCTTGTACGCTTCCGCCCCGTCATTTCCCCACCAAAACCAGGCTTTTCCATTCTTATAATTATAGATATTACCGGCAGCCTCATGCAAAGGACGCCATATTACAGGAATTCTCTTATCGCGAAGCAACTTCAAATAGCCCGCCAGCTTCTTCAAATCGGCCTTGACGACTTCGTTTTCCCAAGTGCCCTCCTTTGTAGCGTTAGCAGCACTGAAAACAGTCGTCGTCCTTTTTCCCGTACCCGGATCTACAGAACCGTCCCCCGGAGTATAGTGCCGTTCGGCACTTCCTTGGACACATGGCACTCTCCAATGCCAGCCCGCACCCACAAGCCCGTTCTTGTTCCACCAGTCTTCCACTATTTTCGTTTTCGAATAATCAATCCACGAACAAGGGGAATACTCCAAAGAGAGATAGTCAAAAAAAGCAATCGCCGGATACTTGCCTGTATGCTGATATACCCATTCCGCCTCATTGACATTCCAACTCGGGCATGCCATTGTTCCGGACAGTGTTTTCTTATTCCTGTTCTCCCTTAAGAAATCATATACTTTCACCGCTTGCTCCGAAGCACCGGAAGTACAAAGGACAGGTGTAATAACAGGTTCCTCTCCTTTGCCCGAATGCCCGGCAAATTCTTCTCCCGACGAACATGCCATAAGTACGAACGCAGTCCCTGTCAGGAAC
>NZ_JBCOCI010000238.1:0-1872 GCF_040929485.1 Phocaeicola sp. RTP21198st1_B8_RTP21198_201120
CAGTAGAAGAGTTGTCCCAGTTCATTAATGAAGCTAATACTCCTGGAAATTTGTTGCAAGATGCACCTGATTTTGATGCAATCAAGCAGGAAGAATACGAAAATGAAGGAATGGATGTGATAGACGTTAATGAGGAAGATGACAATAGAAATTAATCTTAGTGAGCTCGGTAAGGTGCAATACCTTACCGAAGTTCTTCCCGAAATTCCTACGAATACTATTCTTTATAAGAAGTTGACCGGACTTGGTGCTACCTATGGAGAAATCACAGCAAAACGTAACTCGATTATCATTGAGCCGAATGTTCCTGTTATAATTGGTAAGTGCAATGACCCTAAGCATAAAGATGATAATCTGTTCGGAGTATATGAAGGTGTATATACTGACGATATCGTAAAATATTTGGAGAAGAGTAAGAATAAGTATTATAAGATACTTACCACTCCTGAAAGTTTTCAGAAAGTAAAGGATGCATTTGAAGAACTGGAAATGAGTGTGCATTGTTCTTGTTTTCTTCTGTTTGATGAATGTCATAAGCTAGTGAAGGATGCGGATTACCGGAGTGACATAACACTACCGATAGATGATTTCTTTAAGTTTGACCAAAAAGCATTGGTCTCTGCTACACCGATAGAATTGAATGACCCTCGATTTAAGGAGCAGAACTTTCAGACAATAGAAATACAACCGACTTTCGATTATAAAAAGGAGATTTGGCTTCATCATACGAATAATACGCTGCAAGCATTTAAAGATACACTATCCAAGCTAAACAATGAGGAAGCTGCACCACTTCCGATTTGTGTGTTTATCAATTCAACTGATATTATATATTCATTGATGAAGCAACTAGATTTATTGGAAGATTCCGCAGTCTTTTGTGCCCCTAAGAGTGTTGATAAGTTGAGAAGGAATAAATTTACCAATGCCTATGAACAGTGCAGTATTGATAAAATGAAACTGTACAACTTTTTAACTAGCCGTTTTTTAAATGCTGTGGATATTGAGTTAGAACAGAAACCTCATGTAATAATGCTAACCGATGTTTACTTTGCGGAACATACAATGATAGACCCTTATACTGATGCTATCCAGATGGTTGGACGATTCAGAAATGGTGTATCATCAATTACACATATTAGTAACGTTAAAGAAGGTATACCACAAAGAACGAAAGAAGAAATAAAAGGATATATTGTTTGCAGCAAGGAGATATATCGAACAATGAAGAACTTTTATGATTGTGCAACAGACAGGGCTTCCCGTGATGCTTACCGTGCTGCACTGGAAAGTCTTCCTTTTAATAAGATGCTTGATAGGAACGGGAGAGAGAATTGGTTTGCAATAGACAACTACATAGATGAGGAATTGATGAAAAATTATTATTACGATAAAGGCTCTCTAAACGAGGCATACGATAATTGTTATTCATTTATTTCTTATCAACATGGATTTTACTATTCGATAGGTGACTTTGAGCGGTTAAAGAGGGAAAATAAATCTCAATCCATTAAAGACAAGCGTAAAGAGATAGTCCGCCAGTTGGAGATGTTGGGAAATTGTGCTACTGAAATGGAATTGGAATACAAGCGGGATTTGATTGCGGCTGATTCATTTATTGTTGAAGCTTATGATACGGTAGGTAAAGAAGTGATTGAACAACTCAAATATTCCAAAAAGAAAATCACGGAAGCCATGATACAGAAGCAATACAGTGAGAAGGCAACCGGAACAGAGGTTATTCGCTTAATAAAAAATTCTTTTACTGTTGGTCAAAAATACACCCGTAAATATACAAAAGAAGAAATAAAGCGAATTTATGCTCTATTGAATATACATCCTCCTAAAGCCATAACAAGTAAGACTATAATC
>NZ_JBCOCI010000239.1:0-1870 GCF_040929485.1 Phocaeicola sp. RTP21198st1_B8_RTP21198_201120
CAATGTCAAAGAAGGTGAGAAAGCATTACGATGTCCCGGAGCCAACTTTGCAGAATGTATAACAGCCCCACCAAAATCGGCATAATATTTATTGCGGAAGTTATATCCCAACTGCATGCCCAAATTTACATTGCTTGTCTTATGATATTCTCCTGAATAACTTTGTTGATAACCAGAGGCTATTAACATGGCAGCCAAATGATGATCATCATTAAAAGTGTTTTCGTAATCGAACTGGCCGGAGAATAAAACAGTCTGGTTATCCGAACTGCCGCTGATATTCTGCACACCGGACTTCTTGTCCTCATTGTATTTTGTCAAACCGACAATAATATCTTTCCCGCCATTATTAGACCAGGTAGGCGCATATGTGGCATAGCTGTTATTATAAGAAGTAATATAAGCAGTAGAGTAATCTACAGAAAACCGAGTATGAAAAGAGAGTCCTTTCAACACCTTGTCCAAACCAATGTTCACTCCCGCATCAAACTGGAACGAACGATCTGTTGCTTTACTATAACCTGAAGCATAATAATCGCCAAATACATTTGTCATATCAGATTGTGTTCCTGCCAAAAAGTATTTTCCATCAACTATATTATTGCTATTCGCCACCAAATCCCATGCACTGGCTGCATTTGCATCAATATAACTCAACGGAATCAACGGAGAAATACGATTGGGACGCAATGTAGATGCCGCACTCCAATAATAAGACCCATTGGCACTACGACGTGAATAGAAAGATACTTTAGCATTCACATAAGCTGTAATAAAGTCATTCAATGTCAAATCTACGTTACCGCGAATATTTAAACCATTGGTCCCATTATGCTTCGCTTCACCGATTTTGAAAACGTCATTGGAACGAAGATAATTTATATTCGTATAAAAATGGGCACGATGATTGCCACCCGAAATTTCGGCTGTAACATCCGAACGATTATATGCCTTCTTGATATAGTCCGACGAATACATATTCACATTAGCATAACGATAAGGATTCTCACCGGATCCATAATGGTAAATATCCTCCGCACTATAGAGAGCACCGAGCCCGTCATTGGCACGTGCTTCATTATAAAGAGTCATGTATTCGGCCGAACCTAAATATTCGGGGTAACTCTTTGCGACATAAAACCCTGTATTGGCGCGTACATCTACTTGAAGATCCGTACTCTTACCTCTTTTAGTTGTAATCATAATTACTCCTTTAGCCGCACGACTTCCATAGAGCACCACAGCTTGCGCACCTTTCAAAAAGGTTATTTGGCTGATTTCCGTAGGAGAAATATAATCAATATTGCGAGGTACCCCGTCCACCAATATCAGCTTTTCATCCATTCCCCACAATGAGTTACCATTATAACCACCGACATATCCCTGCATATCGGTCAAGCTCCATGTATTGTAATTTTTCTTCGTCAATTCCTCTACATTTACTACTGAGGCACCTCCTAATAAATTGTTCTGAGAAACCTTTCGGAAAGCCACCTGCACCAACGAATCGTTTTGCAGCGAACTTGCATTATCCCCTGCCAACTCTTGTGCACCGGCAGAAATAACAACCGGAAAAACAAGCACTGCACTGAGAATGAATCTTCTATATATATGTTTCATTGTTTATTCATTTATAATTATACATTCAGTAACCATAAGAGATTACCATCCCGGATTCTGCGGGAATTCAGCATACAGATACACGTCATTATCCAATAAGGGGAACCAGTAATGCTTCGTTCCAAATACCCGTTTCAAAATAGTCTCCTCACGGAAGTTTCTCACTTCTGCCTCTGCCGGATCATTATTCTTATAAAAGTCTTCATTCTCTACACGTTCGAATTCTTGTGAAGTCTTAATAGTATAGGGC
>NZ_JBCOCI010000240.1:0-1864 GCF_040929485.1 Phocaeicola sp. RTP21198st1_B8_RTP21198_201120
ATCTGCAAATTCAGTAATGAGAGGACGTGTAAACGCAATAAGGACGTTCAAGGGCTTAGTTGCGGATTTGAGGATTAATATATAACTTTTTAATTGTGTATAATACTTATTTTACCATCAAAATTCATATTCCTCTCTTGTTTCATTTCCACAATAATCTGTCACCACCAATTCCAATTTATGGGCGACTCCTTTTTTTAACCGTTCAGGATGCTTCATCCACAATTTCGCATTTTTGGAACTGAAACCAAACAAGGCAAATTCGCCGTCTATCTTCACCTTATAATCTTTGATACCCGTTTCCGCATCTCCTATTTTGAACTGAACCTTACCTGTCTTCCATTGCGTTTTATTTAATGGAGTTACTCGTGGAGACAAGGTATCTATAGCTACGGTATAAGTTCCCAGTTCACGGATGGAAGTCTTCATCCAACCATTCTCATAAGTTCCTCCTGCTGAACCTTTCCTTTTTCCCCACTTACGGGCTACATAATATTTCGACGTATCCTCTACAGGAAGATGGCGTACCCCGATCATCAGCGTGCATCCAGCTTGCAAAGCTACTGGCTCATCGTGCAATTGGTACTCGTAAGAAATTGCGGCTGTATCTTTAACCACCTGACAGTTCAGTGCCACATCCTCATACAACATCCCTCGGGGGATAACCAGTTCCATACCCGGTTCCTGAACCACATTACCTTTATTCCATGCCAAATAATGTTTTACTTGCGGATGATATTCCTCTATCGGCTGCCTATGGCCACGCACAATGAAACGATAAGTCGACTTATTACCATATAAATCAGCTAATTCATAACGAAAATGATAATCACGTTCTTCATCAATCGTAATCACCCCTCCTTCATCGTTGGCTTGTAACATGCGCAAACTATTTCCGGGAAGAATTTGTGAGCGCATCACCCAATTATGCCTCTTTACATTCTCCTCATAGTCTGTCCAAGCATTAATCATCCGGTTCTCTTCAGGCAAAACGCCATCCACTGTACTGCGAAAAACTTCTGTCGTATCCACATAGAGTACCACGGAACGCACACCATAATTATTATGTGTACCATCCATATAGTCGTATGCCTTAATACCAGCGGCTATTTTCCCCCAAGCAGAAACCGGTTGCCCCAAAGAAGCAACAGGTATGGATTTTTTTCTTTGTGAGCCTTCCACAACCCCAGCGCCCCGCTGCGGATAAAGCATAATCATTGACGCACGTGGCGGAGTAGTGTCTTTGATTTTATCGGTATAGAATTGTAAGGGATCTATCAATTCACCAGTATCCGTACAGCGTATCTCCATATGCAGATGCGGTCCGAAAGAATATCCTTCATTACCGCTTAAAGCAATGATTTCTCCAGCTTTGAAACTGACCTGATGAGGTTCGAATTTCAAATCCACAGCAAAAGTTTCATGCCGATATTGATATTCCTCCACTACTTTTGCCACTGCGGAAGCAAATTTCAACACATGCCCATACACTGAAGTATATCCATTGGGATGAGTAATAAAAATAGCCTGCCCATATCCGCCGGGAGTAACCAGTACACGGCTCACATATCCGTCGGCAATGCAATGAATAGGTTTTCCCACCTCTCCCTGGGTTTTAAAGTCCACTCCTCCATGAAAGTGGTTAGAACGCAGTTCACCAAAATTACCGCTCAGAGTAAGCGGAAAATCAAAAGGAGGACGGAATACAGGAGCAGCCGGTTCTTCCTGTGCCCGTACAGTGAAAATACTGCCCAAAGCTACTATGATTATATAATTTCGTAAAGTCATTTTCCTCAAATCCGCAACTAAGCCCTTGAACGTCCTTATTGCGTTTACACGTCCTCTCATTACTGAATTTGCAGAT
>NZ_JBCOCI010000241.1:0-1862 GCF_040929485.1 Phocaeicola sp. RTP21198st1_B8_RTP21198_201120
TTGACGGAATCGTCAACAATTATACGAGTATCGCCCGTGTTTTCTCGTTCGGAGTCAACATTAACTTATAGCCTTATGAAGAAAAAAGCCATACACATGAAATTCCTGAATCACTCCATAGGATTCTGCCTGCTCCTGACGCTGTTGTGTTACTCCTGCGCCAGCGACTATCTGGATACCGCCCCTACCAATCAGGTATCTCCTGCCGATTTATTCAAGGATGAAGCGTACGCTGCCTATGCTGTCAGCGGATTGGAGAAGTTGATGAAAACCACTTACCCCACTAATAAACTCGATGGCGTGTCATTCAACGGTGAAGGATCTGTCAAACTGATGTATGCCGAGTATCAGGGGGCTGACATGTATTGTCCCCGCAACAATTTCTATACGATATTCAACGGGGCTTCTCATGCCATACCTACCAGTAGTTACACGGAGTATATGTGGCATTATTACTACAAAGTAATCAGTAATGCCAACGCTATTATAAATTATGTCGACCCCGAAGGTAGTCATAAATTCAAATATATTTATGCGCAGGCACTAACCTACCGTGCCTATTGTTACCTGCAACTGCTGCAGTTCTACTCGCCACGCTGGTGCGATTCGCAAAACGGCAGTGCCCAAGTGGTGGTTCTCCGGCTCAATACATCTTCTACCGGCGACTGTCCTCTTTCTTCTATGCTGGCCTGTTACGAACAGATTTACAACGACCTTAACCAGGCCATCACCTATTATCAGGCATCCGGAATTGCCCGCAAAGAAGACGAGAATCACAAAATCAATGTGAATGCCGCTTACGCCACCTATGCCCGTGCCGCACTCACCCGTGAGGATTGGAGTACTGCCGCCCATTACGCTGCACTAGCACGTGCCGGTTATCCGCTTATGAATGCCGATGAATATTTCGACGGATTCAGTACCGTCAACCGCGAATGGATATGGAGTATCTATGACAGTGAAGAAGAATCGCTGGGAAACTCATCCCTCGCCGCACGCCTTGCATACAACTCCTCCTCTACTCTTGTATGCACTTATCCGGCCTGTATCAACCGTGAACTGTACGATGCATTACCGGAAAGTGATATCCGCAGGGGACTTTTTCTCGATCCGCTCGAATATACTTATAACACGGGTGGTATAACAAACAATGGTCTGGGCGGAAGTGCACTCACCAGTTACGCCCAAGGGTTGCATCCCGACCTGAATACTTCGGCAAAAATATACGCTTATATGTCGTTCAAATTTAAGTGTATCGACAAAGTAGGTGCCATGCCTTTCAATCTTTTCCGCAGTTCGGAGATGTATCTCATCGAAGCAGAAGCCAACTGCCACCTGACGCCTTCAAAAGAAGCGGAAGCAAGGCAATTACTGAAAGAACTGATCCGCGACAGCGGACGCGACCCTCAATATACTTGCGACAAGAGCGGTCAGGCACTGCTCGACGAAATAAAGTTCTACCGCCACATCGAACTATGGGGCGAAGGATTCAGCTGGTTTGACTTCAAACGGCGCAAAGACACCATCGTACGCCACACCTTCGAAGACGGAGGAAACTACATGACCAACGCAGCCGTAACTATCAACCCGGAAGACGCCAACAACTGGATGTGGGTGATTCCCGCCAAAGAATACGAATATAACAATGCCATAAATAAACAATAAGAACACTGTAAATCCATAGTAATCAAGATGAAAATAGTCAGGTATATCAGTATATGTTTGTTGTTCACCTTTATCGGATCTCTCCTTCCAACCAAGGCGCAGGACAATCCGTACAAGATAGACCACTCTCTTTCCCTACTTTATGAGGAGGCAACTAAACACCGTAACAACGCAACCGGACTGGAAATAGCTGATAC
>NZ_JBCOCI010000242.1:0-1858 GCF_040929485.1 Phocaeicola sp. RTP21198st1_B8_RTP21198_201120
ACTTTTTGCTTTAATTTTACCATTATTTGCAAATGCACAGGTAACAGTAAAGGGTATTGTAACTGACGAAAGTGGGGTACCATTAGTTGGCGTTTCCGTCCGCTATAAGGAAGTCCCCCAAGTTGGTGTTACCACAGATATCGATGGTAAGTTTTCCATCAAGGAAGTAAAAGAAGGGAAAACGCTTGTTTTTTCCTATATTGGTATGAAAAATGCAGAGCGTTTACTAAAAGGGACAACTTCTTTCATCAAAATACAAATGGAGGCAGAAACAAGTGAACTCGATCAGGTTGTTATCACTGGTTATACTCAAACCACATTTAAAAAGATGACAGGTTCAGTAGGCATCATTACTGCCGATCAGCTAAAAGATCAGGCTCAACCTACTGTCGATGCTTTAATGCAAGGTAAAATTGCAGGTGTAGCCGTATCAGCTGTAACCGGACAGCCCGGTAGTACACAAAAAATACGAATCAGAGGTACCAATACTGTTACCGGAGACGGTGAGCCACTATGGGTAATTGACGGAGTTCCTATGCAAGGAAGTACAGCAGACATGCCCAATAGTTCTGAAATAAAATCGGGCCAGTTTGATGATTTATTCATGAATGGTGTTGCAGGGATCAATCCGAGTGATATTGAAAGTATCACTATCTTAAAAGATGCCTCCGCCACAGCAATTTACGGTTCACGAGCCGCAGGTGGTGTAATTGTCGTTACTACCAAAAAAGGAAAACAAGGAAAAACCAGAGTTAACTATTCTGGTAATGTTTCCGTCACTTTGTCACCCCAACGAGATTATTCTTTGATGAATTCAAAAGAAAAGCTTGCATATGAGCAAGGATTATGGGATGAATTTTCTGCTCCCGGCTTTGAAGCAGGAAAAACAGATTATCCTGTCGTAGGTATAGTAGGCATTATTAGATCCGGAAAAGGTCGTTTTGAAGGATGGAATAAAGAACAACAGGATAGCTATATTAACGAATTAGGACAAACAAACACTAATTGGTACGACGAACTATTTCGTAATGGCGTATCCACTACACACAATCTATCCATTAGTGGAGGAGGAGAAAAATATACTTACTATACATCATTATCATATACACGTAATGCCGGTTTATTAAAAAATAATGACTATGATCGTTACAATATAACTGCTAACCTTTCTATGAACCCCAATCAAAAAGTAAAATTGGATTTTGGGACATCAATGTCATATCAATACTCTAAATCGCCAGCATTAAATAACATCAATCCATTTACTTATGCTTACTTTGCTAATCCATACGAAAGTCCATATAATACAGATGGTAGCTACAGAGCAGATGAGACCTATTATTCATTAGGAGAATATAATAATAAAAAAACATCCAGAAAAACAGTCCCTGACAGTGGTTTCAATATCATGCGCGAGATGAATGAAACTTCTTCACGCACAAAAAATGTCAATACTACCGTACGGACAGGGATCGATTATAGTATTATTAGCAAATTACGTTTTGTCGGATTAGCTTCGTTCACTTATTCCACTAACCGTTTAAAAGAGATCTACAACAGTGATACGAAAGCTGCTTTGGACAATCGTTTATCAGTAGATGGGTTAAGTCAGAAAGAGTACGCCTCTATATTACAACGCAATATTGATAACGAAAGTTATATGGTACGCGGACACTTCGCTTATGACGATCAATTCGGAAACGACCACTCTATTTCCCTTATCGCTGGTGCCGAGCTCCGTGGAAGTAAATCAAACAGTCTGTATAGCAAACGATATGGCTATGATGCAATAACAGGCAATACAATTACCCCGTTGCCGTCAACCACGGAAGGTATCGGATATGCACAATTAAAAGAG
>NZ_JBCOCI010000243.1:0-1851 GCF_040929485.1 Phocaeicola sp. RTP21198st1_B8_RTP21198_201120
GGAAGAATACCTGAACACGTTGGAACTAAAGTCCGACCTATTTACCGCTATCCTTCCTGATGGTAGTTCCTTCGAATTCGTTATCAGAAAAACCTATGACGGCAAAATCGAATATGTAGTTTCAGGTGGACGTGATGTGAAGATAACCCATGCTACTAGGGATAGAAAGATTATATCTTTTAAAGTGGTGGACGAACAGGATGTTGAGTATGCTTTCACCGGTGCCGATACCACCTTTAGAGGAACGGGGTGTACGATTACTCCCTACAACACCACTTATGTGTCTTGGCAACTAACCTCTATCCGTTTGCCCCATTCTTCGGAACTTATTACTTTTGATTATGGCAAGAGTATTCATTCTAACTTTGGGTATCAGCAGGCAGAACCGGCAGTACGTTTCCATCATTTTTACGAGTTAGGGTGTAGTCCGGATGTATTTGACGTCACTGTACATACTTATACACGGCAGCATGCATATCAGATGAAGCTTCTGACTTCCGTCACTTATGGTACCACCACCATCCGCATCAATTATAAGGACGGTACAAACAGTGAATATTATAATTATGCCCAAAGTATCAGTATAAAAGACGGAGACAGACTTGTGCGGACCATCAACCTGGAACAGCATCAGGGCACTTTGCAATCTAGCAGTTTATCAAAGTCGCCTTTCAGTATGCTTGACAGCGTCACTCTGCTTGGCGGTAATGATGCATCATCCGAGACCTATCGGTGTGGATATACATCTTCGTATGCCAACTTTGGTGGAACAGACCATTGGGGTAACCTGAATTTTCGCAGCAACAATTATGACGTGGCCTATATGAATCTGTTCGTGGGCTTTGATGTGTCCAGAGCCAGTAGCTCTTTTGTAACAGACGTACCAAAAGACGAAAATGATTTGTCTCCTTTGGATAAAGTGAGACTCTCTAATGTGCCCTACAACACACGTAAACCTGCCGGCCCTGAAAGCCATTGTGTACTCCGCAAATTAACCTATCCGACAGGAGGCTACACAGAGTTTGACTTTGAGAACCACAAGTTCTTCTCATTCACAGATGATGATGGAGACTATATTCACGATAAAAAAAGGCGCGTGAAGACCAAAGCTACAGGTTTTAGGATTCGTGAAATCGTCAACTATACGGCAGAAGGTGTGCGAAGCGATTCCAAACACTACTGTTACGGGAAAACCGAATACGAAGAATACGGCTGGGAAATCGGACGCTACTACCATACAGGCGCAGGCGAACCAACCCTCGATCCTACCATTCAGACCTATATGAACTACCAATCGACCGACCTTCCGATGTCGGTACTGAACATGGTTCTGGGACTTGATCCGAATGGACAATATCGATCCTTCAAATCCAATCCCTTCATGAGTTATAGTCCGTCAGGAGGATATCCTGTTTACACTTGGGAGTGGGAATGTACGTTCAGTGCATTCAACTTCCAGCGGCTCCTGAACGGCCGTCCCGCAGTGGTCTATCCCGAAGTTACAGTCTATTATTTAAAGGATGGTGCAACCCAATTTAGTCCTGAAAATTGCAATGGAAAGACTGTCTATCAATATGACATCTATGAAGCAATGCAGAATGACACCGCCTTTTTCGAGAAACCGCAGTACTATGGCAATGTGCTCTGGTATGAAGGAGAGAAATATCGTTATAATCTGTTGAAAGAACAGACTGACTACATGAGCGACGGACGGGAATATAAACTGAAGCGACGCGAGTCACTGATTTGGCGTTACGGTGGCTCGTCGGTGATAGACTGGGAATATTCCAATTCATACGGAACCCCATATTTTGTCCCTATAAATGCTGTTCTTGGCAGTTTCTATACTTC
>NZ_JBCOCI010000244.1:0-1850 GCF_040929485.1 Phocaeicola sp. RTP21198st1_B8_RTP21198_201120
AGCTCTACAGGCTGCCAATCTTCAAAAGAAATCTTAGGTTCAATGTACAATTCTTCATTTGAAGGGTACAAATCCATGTAGTTATTCATATTCTTCAAGAGATCAATTGGAGGAAAGGGGCTATATACAAGTACTTTTGGAGTCTTACCTTTTGCCAATGCTCTTCTAACCAAATCAAACATTCCCAAATCAATAGAAGTGCAGCCTACATAATCATATGTAGGGGCTGCTTTTCGAAGATAGTAGAGTGGTGTCAGCTCCGAAAAACCTTTATGATAGGAGTTGTTTGACAGAAATTCTTTTAGAGTACAAGCCCATTGGCTTGGCTTTGAGCCAAGCTCATTGATAGCAGTAAGCGTAACTATAGTTAGCGATTTAAGAACTTTTAGTCTTGGCCCTTTATCTTTCGGAAATTTCAAGATAATATGTCCTCGTTCATTGTTGACATGATCAATGAAGCCATAACACAATTCCTCCTTTCTGAGAAGCTGTGCTATGGGCGTATTTACCAGAGTTTTTTGCTCTGCCTCAATCTCTCTGATTTGATCATCAAAGAAGTATTGATAATTCTTGATTGTCTTAGCCTTGTCCATAATTAAATGTCGTCATCAGTTAGATTATCATTTGCATTTGGATCATGCGAGATTGGCGCAAATACTGAATTGTATTTTTCGTTTGAGCAAATTCTTATCATTGTGTAAGCTGTTCCCTTAACACCTTCAAGGATGCCAGAATACAGTTCTTGTACTACATCTGCCTTTTCTTCGCCTGTAAGCTTGATAACAATGTCATCTTCACTAACCCAATTCAAGATATCTTCAATTGAGTTGAAATACATAAACTCGTTGGCTTTGGCCCCAAGATATACGCATACTACACACCTGTCATCTGCAATTTTGTTCCAAATAGAAGGAGAGATATACATAATGCCACCTGCTGCACTACATTTGTGGATATACTTACCTCCATTAAGGGTGTGCTCAGATTTTAGGTGTGCATTTCGCACAAAGTCTGCTTCGGACTCATCGGGTTTCATTCCTCTCTTAACAAGATTTTGATACAAGCGATACTGGGCAAGGTAGTTTTGATCTGCTACCTGTTCTGAAGACAAATCACCATCAAGCAGTCGATTAATTGCATCAACCTCTACTTGAGAAGGCTCCAGAATCTCCAACGTACGTTGTTGCCCATTAGAGCCAAAGTTGCGTACATCCTCTGGTGAGAATGGCTTTGGTGCTAAAGGACGGTATGGACGACGTGTATCATTCCAACCCGTATGGTCTGTATATGGACGTTTACTCCCTTCGACACGAGGCGCAGAAGGATACTCTTTCTTTGGATGGTCACTTGTATAATGATTCGGATGTTTATTAGAAGTTGGAGTTCCAAATGATTCAGGAGTTTTTGTCTGTCTAGGCGTAGATTGACGTGCCTCTTGATTCTCACGAGGTATTCCATAATTATTAGAGCTCTTATTCGCATGAAAGTCCTCATCCTGATCTTCAACTTCATTCAAATAATCATCAGGATTATCATAATCTGTTTCCTTAGGAATCTGAGTTGATGTTGATGGAGGAGTAGAAGTATTTTCACCTGTGTCTAATGCCTCTTTTCCATTGTTTCCCTTTGCTGAAGGATCATCGTAAATAGTGTGTGCAGTATATGTATGACGCTTTGTATTATCAAGGTCGTCATCATCATTCGCTTTAATACCAACCATTTCTCTCTTCTTGCCAGGTATAATTGCATCCAACTGATTCATAAACTCCTCATCGAGTTTCAAATCATTATTAATCATGTCCAAAGCACTCTGAGCGCTGTCCATAATTTGATTTATAATATCCTTATTG